>CAMJFD010000001.1 GCA_946404845.1 uncultured Butyrivibrio sp.
ATCAGCAGTTATACAGAGAGTATATCTGAAGCTGAAGAGCAGGCGAGACAGATAGAAGCTGATATTGAATCACAGAATGAGGATATTGAAGCTCTTGAAGCAAAACTTGCTGAAGAAATAAGGTTGTCAAAACTGGCTGCAAATTCTAAATGGAGAGATATCTCCGAAGTTACATTTGCAGAAGGAGACAGATATCTACTGGCAAACCTTATATACTGTGAAGCAGGAGCTGAACCATATGCTGGTAAGGTTGCTGTTGGAGCGGTAGTAATTAATAGGGTTCTGAGTTCGGTATATCCAGACACAGTAGTGGGAGTTATATATCAGAGCGGACAGTTCTCTCCTGTTGCAAGCGGAAGACTTGCTACGGCACTTGCAAATGGAAGTGCCAATGATGCTTGCTACCAGGCTGCAGATGAAGCTATGGCAGGTAATACCAATGTCGGTAACTGCGTTTATTTCAGAACACCAATTCCGGGTCTTACTGGTACAAATATTGGTGGACATGTATTTTATTAAAAATAAGAGGGTGTGAAAATTATTTCACACCCTCTTTAGTAGGAAACATTTATTACGTTTAATAATGGAGCAGAGAGATTCTCAATTCCATTTTCGTATAATTCAGTTAATAGTCTGTTTAATCGGAGCAGGCTTTTCTTGAGCAGTTCAGATGATAATAAGCCCTGATCAAATGCCTTTTCTAATTCATCAAGATCGACTACCTTTATAAAACCATCAGGTTTGATAATTACGTCAGCAAGGAGATCTAGTGTTACGAGTGAATTAGTTTCTGGATTATATTTATAATCAACAATGTCACAGTACCAGTGGCGCAGTGAGCCATCAGGCTGAATGAATTTGCTGACTTTGTATCCGAGTTTTAAATAGTAAATGGAATATCCAGTCGAAATATCTGAACGTTTGTGCAGAGCTTGCCATGATGTTACAATAATATCATCGTCAATATGCAGAATGATATCATCTTTTAGCTCGATGCATTCATTTGGAATTAGACGTTTTCGATAAAGAATCGGGTGGTTCATATGGGTACCTCCCTTAACAGATAATTTTTTATGATTTACTGTTATACAAATATTAGACTACAAATTGACTAAAGTCAACGAAGATGAAGGCGTAAAATGAAAAAAACGATAATTAAAATCATATACATAATCGCGGTATTCATATTATCAATACTAATTATCAGTAAAATATCCAATACAGAAAATACGGATATGACTGCAGAAATGCAGGAGGCAACTTTTCCTGTTGTAACACTTTCAGAAAATGGTGTGAGTGTTAACCCATTGCATGGGTATGCCACAGAAATGACTGTAAACAAGATGCGAGAAACTATTTTACCACTTGGAAGCAGCAGAAATGTTTCACTTAGTGTTGATACTTATGGTAGAAGCATAGACAATATGTATTTTGAAGTAAGAGAAATAGATGCATCTGGTCTTGTTGAGAGCACAGATATCACAGACTATAGTACAAATGAGAATACTATTACTGCTTCATTTCAGATCAAAGACCTTATAGATTATGATACTGAATATATGCTGGTTATTGTTCTTGAGACTGATGGACAGGAGATTCGTTATTATAATCGTATAATTGCAACAGAGGATGACAGCAGTTATAACATAGCAGAAGCTGTTAATTTTGTTACTAATTTTTCTAATATGACGTTTGATGACAGTATAGATTCATCTGAGCTGACCTCTTATCTGGAATCAAGCTCTGAAGGAGATAACAGCTCATACGCTTATGTGAATATCAATAGCAGTTACAAACAGGTAACCTGGGGAGATCTTAATATCAAAGAGCATACAAGCCCTGATATATATATTAGAGATTCACATGAACAGACATCTGTAATAGAGCTGCAGTATCAGGTTGTACTGAATACAGATTCTGGAGACAAGACATACAATGTGGTTGAAGACTACAGAGTTAGATATACATCAGACAGGCTTTATCTTCTGAACTATGAGAGAACTATGAATTATATATTCTCTGGAGATACAGCAGATATCACCGGAGATAAGATAGAGCTCAGTATATCAGACAGCAATATGGAACTTGTGGAAAGTGAAGGCGGAAGCGCATTTGCCTTTGTTAATGAAGATAGACTTTTTGCCTATAATAGTACTAGTAACAAGCTGGCATTATTATTTGGTTTTTATGATGATGAGAATAATGATATTAGAACCACATGGCAAAAAAATGAGATAGAAATACTGGGAGTAGATGAGGGTGGAAACGTAAGATTTGTTGTTGCCGGATACATGAATCGTGGTGAACATGAAGGTTATGTTGGAACTGCGGTTTATCAGTATGATGCTACAACAAATGCAGTAGAAGAGCTGGTATTCGTACCATGTCAGGAATCACCTGAAATACTTGTATCATATGCCAAGGAACTTACATATCTTAGCAGTGATAACACATTCTACATGATAATGGATAATGACGTATTTGCAGTTGATATATCTACTAAGAGTTATGAGAGAGTCATTGAAGATATTCATGCTGGAGATTACAAGATATCAGAAACTCACAATATGGTTGCATGGCAGGGAAGCGATTATACAAGCCTGAGTCTTATGAATCTGTCAACCCAGACGTCCAAGCAGATTGATGTTAACAGCGGAGAATATATAAGACTTATAGGATTTATGGGAGAAGACCTCGTATATGGACTTGTACGAGAAAGCGATGTTCATAATGATCAGATGGGTAATCCTGTATATGCTATGTACTGCCTGATAATAGAGGACAGTGAAGGTAATATTCTGGAGAATTATACTCCATCTGGAGTATTTATAACCAGTGCTACTATAAGTAGTAACCAGATTACAATGAACAGAGTTACATGGAATGAAGAGTCACAGATATTTGAAACAGCAAATGATGACCAGATTATGAGTACTCTGGAAGAAGATGAGGGTACTAATATACTCACACTTGTTGCATCAGACGATTATGAGAATATTCTGGAAATAGATACTAAGAGCGATATTAATACTAAGAGTCTTCTGTTGCAGACGCCAAGTCTTACACTTCATGAGGATAGCAGAGAAGTGGCTATAGAACAGAGTGAAGAAGATGATGCTACAACATATTATGTATATGGTATGCATGAGATGGAAGGTATATATACCAATCCTGCAAATGCAGTAACAACTGCTTATAATGCTCCTGGTGTAGTTGTTAATAATCAGAATGACTATGTATGGATAAGAGGAAATCTTCTTACATCTAATCAGATAATGAATATAACATATATTGCAGAAGACTGGGATGATATGACAGATGAGAATTCCACTGCTGTCTGCCTGGATCTGATATTACAGAATGAAGATATTAACAGAAATGTTCAGGACCTTTTAGATGAAGGTAATTCTGTTACAGATATCCTTGAAAGTTCACTTCCTGATTATGATATTCTCAATTTGGAAGGCTGTACAATGGATGCAATGCTCTATTATGTTAATCAGGATATTCCTGTTATGGCATCACTAAGTGATGGAAATAGTGTCCTTATCATAGGATTTAACAGCCTTAATACAGTACTTGTAGATCCAAGATCTGGAACAGTATATAAGATGGGTATGAATGATTCAAGAGAAATGTTTGAAGAAAGCGGCAATAAATTCATTACTTATGTAAAATAAGAAATCTAATTAGATTATGGTTATATAGAATAAAAAGCTGTTGCACAAATATAAATGCAACAGCTTTTTTTATAGTATTATTTATCAGTCTACAAGTTCACCATTGTTTTCATTGTATCTGTCAACGATACTGTTGATACGTTCAATAGGATTTAAGAGATCGCTGATTGAAGCATCATGGTTAAGTGTATCAATAATGTAAGCAATGTACTTACTCATATCTGTACTGATGTACCAGTCACGAGACAGAAGCTCAGGAGTCTGGTATATAAGGTTTGTTGTAAGGATCTTATCAATAAGGCCTTCTTCATGAGCCTTGTCAAAAATCTCAAGACCGTTTGTGAACAGACCAAATGTAGAGAATACAAATATCTGTGCAGCCTTACGCTCTTTAAGAGCTCTTGCAACATCAAGGATACTTTCGCCAGAAGAAATCATATCATCGATAATAATAACTGACTTACCTTCTACAGAAGATCCAAGGAATTCGTGTGAAACGATTGGGTTACGGCCATCTACAACTGTTGTGTAGTCACGTCTCTTATAGAACATACCTACATCAAGACCAAGTACGCTTGCAAGATAGATAGCACGTCCCATACCACCTTCATCTGGTGAGATAACCATCATATTATCAGAGTTGATCTTAAGGCCATTAACATTCTTGAGAAGAGCCTTGATAAACTGATATGTTGTACGTACTGTTTCAAAACCATGAAGTGGGATAGCGTTCTGTACACGAGGATCATGAGCATCAAAAGTAATAATATTATCAACACCCATGTTTACGAGTTCCTGTAATGCCATAGCACAATCGAGAGATTCACGGGATGATCTCTTGTGCTGTCTGCTTTCATATAAGAAAGGCATGATTACAGTGATTCTTCTTGCTTTACCGCCAACGGCAGCAATGATTCTTTTTAAATCCTGATAATGATCATCAGGAGACATATGATTTTCTTTACCAAAGAGAGAATATGTAAGACTATAGTTACAAACATCGACCATAAGATACAGGTCATCACCACGAACGGACTGTTTAATAACACCCTTCGCTTCACCACTACCAAAACGTGGAACATCGGCTTCTAAAATATATGAAGGACGCTCATAACCTGTAAAAGCTAAGCTTCCTTTATGTTCATTTTCTCGTTCAGCTCTCCATTTAACGAGATAATAGTCAACTTTTTCTCCAAGAGAATAACAACCCTTTAATGGAATAAGTCCTAACGACCCAACAGGGATTGTCTCCAAATTTCTTTTTTCTTCTCTTCTTGGCATTACTGAAAATCCTCACTTTCCTTTTGACAACTTTTTAAGAAATCGAATATCTTTACCAGACATCTTGAGAATAATGTAGTTGTTAGTAATACGACTAAATATTCTGTCTGAATAACGATCTCGAAGTTCTTTGATAGATAAATTTGTGGTAATAATAGTGGATTTCTTGCGGTTAAACCTCTCATTTAGACATGAAAAAAGCTCGGAAGATACAAAGTTATTAGTTCTTTCAGTCCCCAAGTCATCAATGATTAGTAAGTCACAACTATATAAATCCTCATATAAACTATGTAGTTCGTCTGTTTTGCGATAATCATAAGAGTTCTCTGATAATGTCTCAAACAGACCACCAGAGCTAAAATATACTACAGAGTGACCTCTGTCAAGTAGTTCCTTGGCTATACAAACAGACAGGAACGATTTACCAGTACCAACTGTACCATAAAAAAATATGTTTTGATAGTCTGTATCAAAATTATTAATAAAATCTTCACACGCTTTGACTGTAGTATGGAATCTGTCGAGATCTTCGCCAGTGTAATACTTGTCAGTCATAAGTGAAAAGTTTGCTGTTTCTGCAAGGCGCTTAATATTAGATTCTTCATATAAATATTCAATTATTTGCTGACGAAAACAATGACATTTTTCGTTACCAATGTAACCAGTATCCTTACAATCAGGACAGTCATAATGTAGCTCAAGATAATCAGCAGCAAGACCGGCTTCCTGTAGTAGAGCCTTTTTCTGCTGACTAATAGAAGAGAGCTTCTTCTGAAGATCTTCTGGTGATACCTTTTCACCACTTAGTCGCAATTTAGCATGTTCAACACTAACTGTTGATACGGACTCATCAAGTTCTTTATATCCTGGAACATGATTATAGACATAATCAAGCCTTTCGGCCTGATCATGTCTATATTTAGCCCTTTTAGTTTCGTACCCATGCATTATTGCATCATATTGTGCATTTGATAAAGACATGGTTCTCCCCTTAATTATCTAAAATTTGTTTTTCCAGCTCATCAAAGTCATAGTCGTTCTGCTGGAATTTGTTGAATGGGTTGCTGTTTACATCGATGGTTGAAGCCTTGGCTTTTCTGGTTTTAGCAAAGCCAGCGGAAAAAATAGCATCGCATTTCGCAATATCCCCTTTTACTTTGACACCTGACTCGTGCCAATTGCGAAGAATGCCGTCACAATATTTGAGACGATTTTTTTGTGTTGCCAAAACAGTGCGATCACAGGCTTCCATAATTATATCCATCGAAAAATTATACTCTCCCTGCCATCTTGAAATGAAGTTAACTTCTCTTTCTGTTGGCGCATTTTCCATACCGAGTGCTTTCATGATCGAAATGATGTTTTCATCATATTTAAATGATTCCGCGCGCGCCTGTTTTGGATTTGTAATTCCTCTTTGATTCCAATTAATAGCAACCTTTTCCATGTAACGGAAATCTTTTTTATTGTTATCGACGCAGTACTGCATCAGATAATCAATCAAATCATTGCTGAACTGTAATTCGTCATGAATGTAGAATATAGTATTCATTTCATTAGAATTAAGAGTTCTGCCAAAATACTGCTCAGCTATAAATATTATGTAAGCTGTATCTGGATCATTGCTGAATTCCTTGATCTGAGCTGCTGTATAGTTAGGCTTTTCAGGTACTTGTGGAGCTGCTGGAGCAGACACTACCTGCTTGGTTGGAACTGAGATAACAAAAGTATCTCCATCATTATGTTTTTGTGCTTTATGTGGAACAATATCTTCCATATGAATGCTTGATAACTGACGGTGCTCGTCATACTGAAGAGTAATAAGTCCCTGCTTTTCCCAATATTTGAGAGAGCGCAGTACGTCCTTCTCTGTATGATTGAATTTGTCAGCAATATCATTAACGCTTGTTGGAAGATTCGCTGTCATCATGCGAAGTAAATATAAATAGACCTTAATCTGCGCATCGTTCGCGTCTCCCATATATTCGTCGATAAATATATTGGACAAACTAGTCGCATTGACCCCATTATTTTGATTGATAGTAACTCTCCCCATCATAAACATTCACCTGTCTTTACTAAGTAGTCTTATCCAGAAAGAAAATTACTTTATAGGAAAAACGAATACTAATTCTTAATTCTTATAAAGTAAATCTGATAATTATTGTTATAAAATTTCGTGTTGTCTCTTTCGGACAATATGAATGATAGCATAGGGAAAACAAAAAACATATGTCAAAAACGACGATAATATTTTGAAGAAAATCTAAAGTTAAAATATTTTAATCTTTGTGGACAATGTGGATACAGTGGAACGTGTTTTTCAAAAATAAAAAACAAAGCCGATATTATAGGACTAAAATAGTCAAATAATATCGGCGGTTATCCACGAATAAAACCGGTGGAAATTTATGTTTAAAAAGTGGATAAAGTGGAAAAATTATTTTCCAAGCAGATGATGCCCCACATTTACAATATCTCCGGCTCCCATTGTTATCAACAAGTCACCCTCTGTGCAATTTTGCAAAAGAAATTTTTCTATCTCTTCAAAAGATGGAAAATAATTACAATTATGTCCAAGTTCAATTATTTTGTTCTGAAGAGTACGTGAGCTGATGCCAAGTGTATCAGTCTCTCTGGCAGCATAAATGTCTGCAAGTACTACATTATCAGCAAGTGAAAGTGCTGATGCAAAATCATCCATAAGAGCTTTGGTACGTGTGTATGTATGTGGCTGGAATACGCACCAGATGTTCTTGTGAGGATAATTCTTGGCAGCTTCAAGAGTAGCTCTGATTTCTGTTGGATGATGAGCGTAATCGTCAATAATAGTAACGCCATCAACAACTCCCTTATACTCGAAACGTCTGTTAGTGCCACCAAAATCAGCAATTGCCTTTTTGATATGCGGCTCGTCTACGCCAAATATGTCTGAAACAGCAGCTGTAGCAAGAGCATTAAAGACATTATGTTCACCAGGAACACCAACGCTAATAACGTCAGATTCGCCGTTCTTTCTATTTAATGTAAATGTTGCACATGCATATTCGTTGTAACTAATATCTGTTGGATAATAGTCATTGTCACTGCTTGTACCATATGTAATTACATGGCATTTAAGGCCATCTGTGAAATATGAAACATTATCAATATCACCATTAATTACAATGTAGCCGTCATCAGGAACAAGTTCGCAGAACTTTCTAAATGAATGTCTGATATCATCAAGATCCTTGAAGAAGTCAAGGTGATCTGCATCAATATCAAGAATTACAGCAACACCTGGGAAAAATGACAGGAAACTGTTTGTATATTCGCATGCTTCTGTAACAAAGAGGTCTGAACCACCTACTTTTATATTGCCGCCTATATCTTTGAAAATACCACCTATTGATAATGTAGGATCAAGATCAGCTTCAAGCATTACTTTAGAAATCATGGAAGTAGTAGTAGTCTTGCCGTGAGTTCCGCTTACACATACTGGAAGTCTGTATCCCTTCATTATCTGGCCGAGAAGCTCAGCTCTTGTAAGCATAGGAATGTTGTTTTTTACGGCGTATGCATATTCAGGATTGTCTGCATGGACAGCTGCTGTATATACAACTACATCTATAGGAAGAGACTCAATAAGATTTTCTTCCTTCTGACCATAGTAAACCTTGATTCCAAGGGCTTCTAACGCCTTTGTATTCTCTGATTCTTTTGCATCTGAACCTGAGATCTTAAATCCCTTGCTCTGTAAAATGTGAGCGAGTCCGCTCATAGATATACCACCAATACCTATAAAGTAAACATGGACTGGCTTTTGCAAATCTATTGTATACATTTTTCTTTTCACTCTTTTCTTATTAAATGTTGCAGAAAATAATCTGTTCAACAAAGTATATCGCAGAGTAGAATATTAGTCAAAAAAGGAAACGTCATCTCGTAAAAACCTTTATTCATAAGCGTTTTAAGAATTTTGGAACAAATTCTTAAGAAAAAAGTTTGTTTAAACTTTATATTTTGGTAAGATTTTTAAGGGAATTTTTGTAAAATTCGTTCACGAAAAGGGTTTTATGTGTTATACTTTTTTTAGATTTTCAGTGGGTTTAAACATGCAATCATTTGCTTGAGAAATCCTCTTGATTTTTCGAGAAAACTTACAACGAGGTGAAAACAACATGATAAAAAAAGAGATGATTGCCATGTTGCTGGCAGGGGGACAGGGAAGTAGATTAGGAGTCCTGACAGCTAAGATGGCTAAGCCGGCAGTATCTTTTGGTGGAAAATACCGAATCATCGATTTTCCACTCAGCAACTGTATTAATTCAGGGGTAGACACAGTTGGCGTCTTGACACAGTATAGGCCGCTTCGGCTTAATTCGCACATTGGTATAGGTATTCCGTGGGATCTCGATCGTAATATCGGTGGAGTTTCTGTTTTGCCGCCTTATGAAAAGAGTTCCAATAGTGAATGGTATACCGGTACGGCTAATGCTATCTATCAGAATATGGAGTACATGGAGACATACAATCCGGACTATGTATTAATCCTGTCTGGGGACCATATCTATAAGATGGATTATGAAACAATGCTCGATTTCCATAAGGGAAGCGGAGCAGATGTAACAATCGCAGTAATGCCAGTTCCAATGGAAGAGGCTAGCAGATTCGGTATCATGATTACTGATGATGACAAGCGAATTGTTGATTTTGAAGAAAAACCAGAGCATCCAAGAAGCAATCTGGCTTCAATGGGAATTTATATTTTCTCATGGAAAGCTTTAAAAGAGGCACTTATCAAGAATAAGGACCAGTCAGGTCTTGATTTTGGTAAGCATATCATTCCTTATTGTAAAGATAAGGGACTGTCTCTGTATGCATATGAATTTGATGGATACTGGAAGGATGTAGGAACACTTACATCATATTGGGAAGCTAATATGGAGCTGATCGATATCGTTCCAGAATTCAACCTGTATGAAGAATATTGGAAGATATTCACAGCAGGTGATGTACAGCCACCACAGTACCTTGGACCAGATAGTGCAATTGAACGCAGTATTATTGGTGAAGGAACAGAAATACTTGGTGAAGTACACAACTCCGTAATTGGACCTGGTGTCAAGATTGGCAAGGGTACAATCGTTAACCACTCAATTATCATGAATGGTAGCGTTATAGGAGAGAACTGCAATATTGAAAAAGCTATTATTGCTGAAAAGGTAGAAGTTGGAAGTAACGTACAGCTCGGCGCTTTTGAAGAAGCTGAGAATGAAACTAAGCCAGGCATCTATCGCGAAGGCCTTGTAACTATCGGTGAGAAATCTGTTATTCCAGATGGCGTAAAAGTTGGTAAGAATACAATGATTTCTGGTGAAACAGTAGCTGCAGATTACCCAGATGGCAAACTAGACAGCGGACGTACACTTGATAAGGGAGGGGCAGCAGAATGAGAGCAATAGGCATAATATTAGCAGGTGGAAGCAGTAACAGAATGCGTGAATTATCCAGAAAGAGAGCTGTCTGTGCTATGCCAGTAGCAGGATTCTATCGTAGTATTGACTTTGCTCTTTCTAATATGACTAACTCACACATTCAGACAGTAGCGGTATTTACACAGTACAATGCAGGTAGTCTTAACGAACACTTAAGCTCATCTAAATGGTGGGATTTTGGACGTAAGCAGGGAGGTTTATATGTATTTACTCCTGCAGTTAAGGCAAGTGGTAATCTATGGTATAGAGGTACTGCAGATGCAATAGCTCAGAACCTTGAATTCCTCAAGAGCTGCCATGAACCATATGTAATCATTACATCTGGTGACTGTGTTTACAAAATGGATTATAACAAGCTTCTTGAATATCATATTCAGAAGCAGGCTGATATCACAGTTGTATGTAAGGATATGTCTGCTGATATCGACACAGAGAGATTTGGAACAATTCGTATGAACGAAGAGAGCCGAATCGAAGAGTTTGAAGAAAAACCAGTAGTAGCAAGATCTAATACTATTTCTTGCGGAATATATGTAATCAGAAGACGCCAGCTCATTGAACTCATTGAGAAGGCACAGGCTGAAGAGAGATATGATTTCGTAAGAGATATCCTTGTAAGATATAAGGATATGAAGCGTATCTATGGATACAAGATTAAGAGCTATTGGAACAACATTGCATCAGTAGAAGACTATTACAGAACTAATATGGATTTCCTCAAACCAGAGGTAAGAGAACATTTCTTTAGAGAATACCCTGGTGTATATACTAAGATTGCAGATCTTCCTCCAGCTAAATACAACGTTGGAGTAAGCGTCAAGAATGCTCTTGTATCAAGTGGTTGTATTATCAATGGTACAGTAGAAGATTCAGTTATCTTTAAGGGAGCATTCGTAGGTAATAACTGTTATATCAAGAATTCTATTATCCTTAATGATGTTTATATAGGTGATAACACACACATCGAAAATTGTATTGTTGAGAGCCATGGTACTATCCAGGCTAACTCATTCTACAAAGGGGAAAATGGAATTAAGATAGTAGTTGAAAGCAACGAGAGGTATGTAATCTAACCAAATAGCACACACATTAAGAGGGGGTTACCTAAGATGAACATAACAGATGTGCGAGTAAGAAAAGTAGCAAAGAAGGGAAAGATGCGTGCAATAGCATCAATAACATTTGATAATGAATTTGTAGTTCATGATATCAAGGTTATTGAAGGCGATAAAGGCTTATTTATCGCTATGCCTAGCAAAAAGTCTGCAGATGGAGAATACCGCGATATTGCCCATCCTATTAATTCTGAGACCAGACAGTCTATTCAGAACCTGGTTCTTGAAGCTTATGATAAAGCAGAAGATCCTGTAGAGGGCGAAGAGGTAGCTGCAGAATAATGCAGACTTAAATACATATTTTGCTTTTTGCTAAAAAGGTATTTTGGGACAAGCAGAGCCGCCACTGGAAAAGTGTATCATTAATATTTGATATGCTTTTCGAGTGGCGGCTTTTTTTACATATAATTAATGAAAAATTTGTGTGCAATTCTTTTTTGAGTATAATATGATGATAAGGAATTTATGAAAATAGAAATTACTATATTAGAAAGGCAATTTAGATGTACATTATTGCAGGACTGGGAAACCCAGAGAGAAAATATGAAGGAACCAGACATAACATAGGCTTTGAAGTAATAGATAAGCTCTGTGATAAATATGATATAAAGCTAAATGAGAGCAAATTCAATGCTGTTTTTGGCAAAGGAATGATAGGAAGTGAAAAGGTCATACTCGTAAAACCACTCACATACATGAATCTGAGCGGTGAAGCCATAAGACCAATTGCAGACTATTATAAGGTAGATACAACAGAAGAATTAATTGTAATATCTGATGATATAGACCTGGATGTTGGTGCTATCAGAATTAGAGCTAAAGGAAGTGCCGGCGGACATAACGGACTTAAAAATATTATTCAGCAGCTGGGACACCAGGAATTTAGCAGGGTAAGAGTTGGTGTTGGCAAAAAGCCCGAGGGGTCAGATCTTGTAAACTGGGTTCTGGGACATTTTGAAGGGAGTGACAGACCATTAATAGAAGCTTCCAAGGAAAATGCTGCAGATGCTGTAGTTGAAATTATGAACAATGGCCCTGACAGCGCAATGAATAAATTTAATGGCAAAATTGCCGAAGTATAATTATAATAAGAAATTTTTTTCATTAATATATTGAACCAATAACAGATTCACTTAAGGTAGGAATATATATGAGAGCAATAGAAGCTCCTCTTATGGAGCTTGATGAATTTAAGAAACTGAATACATATCTTGAAAAGCCTTTTGCATGCGCACATGTATCAGGATGCGTAGATTCTCAGAAACTACATTTCATAAATGGAATTGCAAATGATTTCAGATATAGAATTATTGTTACGTATAGTGATCTAAGGGCCAAAGAGATACTTGAAGATTACAAATTCTATGACAAAAACGTAACTGTATATCCTGCCAAGGATCTTATTTTTTATCAGGCAGATGTACATAGTAATGATATTGTCAAAGAGAGAATAAAATGTCTCAGAAGGCTTATAGAGGGAAGACCAATTACTGTGGTAACAACGTTTGATTCTCTCATGACGAGGCAGATTCCTATAGAGACAATCAGAGATAATGTTCTTGAACTTGATAAGAGGAAGCCTGTTGACCAGGCTAACATAGCAAAGAGACTGGTCAAAATGGGATATGAAAAGGCTTATCAGGTAGAACAGCCTGGACAGTTCGCTATAAGAGGCGATATCATTGATGTTTTTGATCTGACAGAAGAAAATCCATACAGAATAGAGCTGTGGGGCGATGATGTAGAATCAATCAGAAGCTTTGATATATTATCACAGCGTTCCATAGAAAAACTTGAATCTGTTTCAATTTATCCAGCTACAGAAATTATTCTTGATGATGATCAGAAAAAAGCCGGAATGAAAAAGATACAGGATGAAACTGATGAAATCGTAGAAAAACTGCGTGCAGAGTTTAAGACAGAAGAAGCTCATCATCTAAAAAGCATGATAGATGAGATGAGAGAAGGCCTTCTTGAACTGGATCAGACAGTAAACCTTGAGAGTTATATTACTTATTTCTATGATGAGACTGTTTCGTTCCTTGAACTATTTCCTAAGGGCAAGAGCTGTGTGTTCATAGATGAGCCTCAGCACGTTGCAGAACATGGAATGGCTGTAGAGACAGAATTTAGAGAAAGTATGATACACAGATCAGAGAAGGGTTATGCACTTCCAGGTCAGATGGACATACTATTTGATGTTAATAAATGTATTGCAAGAATGGGAAATGGCAGACGAGTACTGATATCTACGCTTCCGGTACCAAAGTCGCAGAACCCGTTTGAACCAGAGAAGACATATGATATAAGCGCAAGGAGTATAGCGCCTTATAATAACAGCTTTGACTCTCTTGTAAGTGACCTTAAGAAATATGTCAAAAAAGGTTACAGAGTACTGATTCTATCAGGATCACGAACAAGGGCAAAGCGTATCGTAGAGAATCTGCATGATCAGCTGATAACAGCATTTTATAGTGAAGATCCGGGAAGAGTATTACAGCCTGGTGAAGTCATGACATATTATGGAAGAATACTGAAGGGATTTGAATACCCTTCTATTAAGTTTGCCGTAATAGCAGAGAGTGACATTTTCACAGAACATCAGAAGAAGCGTCGCAAGAAAAAGTCAGAGTATAAGGGTGAAAAGATAAGTACCTTTGCTGATCTTAAGGTTGGAGACTATGTAGTTCATGAGGCTCATGGACTTGGTGTATATAAAGGTATAGAGAAGATAGAGACAGACCATGTAACCAAGGATTATATCAAAATCGAATATAGAGATGGCGGAAATCTCTATGTTCTGGCTACAGGTCTTGATGTAATACAAAAATATGCAAGCGGCGGTGATGAGACTGCACATAAGCCAAAGCTCAATAAACTTGGTACAGGCGACTGGAATAAGACTAAGAGTAAGGTTAAGACTGCGGTCGAAGAAGTAGCCCAGGATCTTATTGAACTCTATGCCAAGAGGCGAGATGCCAAGGGATATGAATTCAGCCAGGATACCGTATGGCAGCAGGAATTTGAAGACGCTTTTCCATATCAGGAGACGGATGATCAGCTGAGTGCCATAGAAGCTACCAAGAAGGATATGGAGAGCTCTGGTATCATGGACAGACTCATCTGCGGAGACGTTGGATTTGGTAAGACTGAGATAGCCATAAGAGCAGCCTTTAAGGCTATACAGGATGGCAAGCAGGTAGCGGTCCTGGTGCCTACAACAATTCTGGCCCAGCAGCACTATAACACCTTTATGAGCAGAATGAAGGACTTCCCTGTTACAGTAGAGATGCTCTCAAGATTCAGAACACCATCTGAGCAAAAGAGAGCCATTGAAGGCCTTAGAAAAGGCCAGGTAGACATAATAATAGGTACACACAGATTATTGTCCAAAGACGTTGTATATAAGGACCTTGGATTGTTAATAGTAGATGAAGAGCAAAGATTTGGTGTAACTCATAAGGAAAAACTTAAGACACTTAAGGAAAACATAGATGTGCTGACACTGTCTGCAACACCTATTCCGCGTACTCTTCACATGTCACTTGTAGGTATAAGGGATATGAGCGTACTGGAAGAAGCACCAAATGACCGTATGCCTATACAGACTTACGTTATGGAATACAATGACGAAATGGTCAGAGAGGCCATTGTGCGTGAGCTTTCCAGAAACGGACAGGTTTACTATGTTTATAACAGAGTTAATGATATAGCAGATGTGGCAGCCAGAATACAGAAACTCGTTCCGGAGGCAAATGTTGCTTTTGCCCATGGTCAGATGAAAGAGACAGAGCTTGAAAAGATAATGTATGACTTTATCGATGGAGATGTCGATGTACTGGTATCAACAACTATTATTGAGACAGGTCTTGATATACCAAATGTTAATACTATGATCATTCATGATTCAGATCAGATGGGACTGTCACAGCTCTATCAGCTGAGAGGACGAGTTGGACGTTCTAACAGATCAGCCTATGCATTCCTTATGCATAAGCGTAACAAGATGTTAAAAGAAGTTGCGGAGAAGAGACTCTCAGCGATAAGAGAGTTCACAGATCTTGGATCTGGATTCAAAATAGCCATGAGAGATCTTGAAATACGAGGAGCGGGTAACCTTCTTGGACGTAAGCAGAGTGGACATATGGCAGCTGTAGGTTATGACCTGTATTGCAAGATGCTAAATGAAGCGGTAATAAGAGCCAAAGGTCTTGGCGGGGATCTGTCAGATGCAGACTTTACAACAAGCATAGACCTTGATGCTGATGCATTTATACCTGCTAATTACATATTAAATGAAGAGCAGAAGCTTGAAATATACAAGAGAATTGCAGGAATTGAGAATCAGGGTGAATGTGATGACATGAAGGATGAGCTTCTTGACAGATTTGGTGAAATTCCAGAATCTGTAGAAAATCTGCTTAGAATTTCTGTTATAAGAGACAGGGCTCATAACCTCTATATCACAGAGATAAAGGGCGGTGACGGAGAAGTTACATTTAAGATGAACGCATCTGCCAGGATAAAAGCAAATGAAATACCATTGTTTATGAAAGCAATGAAGGGTAAAATGGCATTTAGGACTTCTGGAACACCTCTTTTTATTTATAAATACAAAAAAGAAGGCTCACCAGAAAAGTCAGCACAAAAGTTAATACAGGATACAGAAGAAATACTAACAATGATGGAGAATATGCTTCTTGAAAAAAAGGAAGCGTAGAAAAGCGAGGAGACAGGCATGATTAATGAGACTTACAAGCAGATGCTTTCAGGAAAATCAGTAATTAGAGAGCTCTCAGAATACGCAACAAAAAGGGGACAGGAAATTGGATATGAAAATGTATTTGATTTTAGTTTGGGAAATCCTTCTGTTCCAGCACCACAGTCATTTACAGATGAAATGATCAGACTTTTGCAGGAAGGTGATCCAATGGATCTTCATGGATATACACCTAGCCTTGGTAATGCTCAGTACAAAAAGGCAATTGCAGAATCTTTGAATGAAAGATTCGGTATGAATTATGGACCAGAGCACATTTTTCCAACAACAGGAGCGGCAGGTGCTATTGCGCATGCAGTTCGCTGCGTGACTAAGCCTGGTGATGAAGTTATAACATTTGCGCCATGTTTTTCTGAATACACACCATATGTAGATGGAACAGGTGCTTCACTTAAGATAGTTCCACCAGATACAGAAACATTCCAGATCAACTTCGAGGAATTTGAGAAGATGATCACAGACAAGACTGCAGCTGTACTAGTTAATACACCTAATAACCCATCAGGTATTGCTTATTCAACACAGACACTTGAGCAGCTATCTGATATTCTTACAAAATACTCTGAGAAATATGGACATACTATTTTCCTTATTTCAGATGAGCCATATAGAGAAATCGTATATAAGGGTGCTGATTCACCATATGTATCAAAGTTCTATGACCACACATTATCATGCTATTCATTCTCTAAGGCATTATCACTTCCTGGAGAAAGAATAGGATATGTTGCAGTTAATCCAGCCTGTGAAGGCGCTGATATCATCGTGCCTATGTGCGGACAGATATCAAGAGGTACAGGACACAACTGCCCACCATCTATTATCCAGCAGGCTGTAGCCAAGGTATGCGGTGAGACATCAGACCTTTCTGTATATGAAGTTAATATGAATATTATATATGAAACACTTGTGGAACTTGGATTTACATGTGTTAAGCCAGGCGGAACATTCTATATATTCCCTAAGGCACTTGAAGAAGACTCAATTGCATTCTGTAATAAAGCTAAGGATTATGACCTTATATTTGTTCCAGGTGACGGATTTGGTGCAAAGGGCTTTTTCAGAATAGCGTATTGTATAGATACAGAAAAGGTTAAGCGTGCAATGCCTAGACTTAAGCAGTTTGTAGAAGAACAGTATCCAAACCGCTAATATTTAATTTGAGGAGAAAAAAGTTATGTTAGATATTTTGAAAGCCATATTATTCGGCATTGTAGAAGGAATAACAGAATGGCTTCCAATTAGTTCAACAGGTCACATGATTCTGTTAAATGAATTTGTCAAAATGAATGTTTCAGAAGATTTCTGGAACATGTTCCTTGTAGTAATACAGCTTGGTGCAATTCTTGCCGTAGTTATTATGTTCTGGAACAAGATATTCCCATTTAATCTAAGCAAAAAAGCCAGAGAAGAACACAGGGTCAACCGTAAAGATATATGGAGTCTCTGGGGCAAGATACTTGTAGCCTGCGTTCCGGCAGCTATTGTAGGTGTACTATTTGATGACTGGCTCGATGAGCATTTATATAACGCAGTAGTAGTAGCAATTATGCTGATTCTCTTTGGTATTGGATTTATTATTATCGAGAATAGAAATAAAGGCAAAAATGCTGTTATCAATACACTTGATGAGATTGATTATAAAACAGCCCTTCTTATTGGTGTATTTCAGTTAATAGCAGCTATTTTCCCTGGAACATCAAGATCTGGAGCAACAATTCTTGGAGCCCTTATGATAGGAGTATCAAGAACAGTAGCTGCAGAATTTACATTCTTCCTTGCAATACCAGTTATGTTTGGAGCAAGCCTTTTAAAGCTTGTTAAATACGGCCTTGCATTTACAGGATCAGAACTTATGATTCTTGTAGTAGGAATGGTAGTAGCATTTGTTGTATCTCTTATAGTTATTAAGTTCCTCATGGGTTATATCAGAAAGCACGATTTCAAGGTATTTGGATGGTACAGAATCGTACTTGGTATAGTTGTACTTGTATATTTTGCACTCAAATAAGTGCTAAAAAGCCCTAGAAAAGCCTAAATTCCTTTGACATTGCCCCTATAAAGGAGTAAACTTTATTTTGTAGAATGTTTAACCAAAAAACATTAGAAAAAGTTTTTGAAAGGGGAGAAATGTATGGCAGAGGAGAAAAGTATTCCGGCTAAGCCAATCGCAACTATCAAAAAGATGCCTGTAATCAAACAGGACATCAAAAAAGATGTTGAAGAAAAGGCTGCTGAAGTTAAGAAGACAGCTGAAGCAAAGAAAACTGCTGTAAAAGCTGCCGCTACTAAAAAGGCTGCGGATACTAAGAAAAAAGCGGCTGACAAAGCTACTACAGTTAAGAAGACAGCAACAGCCAAAAAGACTGAAGCCAAGAAAGCTGTAGAAGCTAAAAAAGATGAAGTAAAAAAGACTACAGAAGCTAAGAAAACTGAAGTTAAAAAAGCTGTTGAAACTAAAAAAGCTGAAGTTAAAAAGGCACCAGCTAAGAAAACTACAGCAGCTAAAAAACCTGCAGCAAAGAAGGCTGCTCCAGCTAAGGCTGAGATAAAGGTAGCTGTTAATCTTCAGTTTGCTGATAAGAACATAACATATGATGAAATCGTTCAGAATGCCAAGAATGTATGGCAGTATGACAAGGGCCAAAATGTTGATGACATTAAGAGCCTTGATTTATATGTTAAGCCAGAAGAAGACAGAGTTTACTATGTCATTAATGGCACTGAGAATGGAAATTTTGCTCTTTAATATAGAGAAATAAGGGAAATTTATAGGATAAAGCAAAAAAGTCTTGTTACTTATTTTATTTAAATTTGAATTTGATTACATCCAATAACAAACTTAAATTTAAATGTCTGATATATTCAAATATGTTAAGTCATTTTGGGAGCTATGCATTGCATGGCTCCTTTCTTAATTCCCTTCAAATTATATGCAAATATTCATAATGCACTTTATTCATTTTTTATAATTAATTACAGCATGTGTTGTTGACAAGTGGATTGCATAGTGATAATTTAGTGTACAGAAAGATGTTAGCACTCAAGTCGAGTGAGTGCTAACACCCATAAAAAGCTTATGCTTAAAGGTATACAGAAAGGGGTGATGGTCTTGCAACTAGACGATAGAAAGAGAAAAATATTGCATGCCATTGTCCGCAATTATCTTGAAACTGGGGAGCCAGTTGGTAGCAGGACAATTTCAAAATATACCGATTTGAATCTCAGCTCTGCAACAATTCGAAATGAAATGGCAGACCTTGAAGAAATGGGACTGATAATGCAGCCACATACTTCAGCAGGAAGAATACCTTCAGATCAGGGCTACAGAGTGTATGTAGATGAGATTCTGGCTGAGAAGGATTCAGAAGTTGAGCAGATGAAAGAAATGCTGCTTGATAAGGAAGAAAAGCTTGAGAATCTTCTCAAACAGGTAGCAAAGTACCTGGCAGTTGATACCAACTATGCAACAATGATTTCTGCGCCTAAGATACAGCGGAATAAAATAAAGTTCATACAGGTATCAAGAGTCGATGATAACAACCTTTTGGCTACTATAGTAATAGAAGGAAATGTTATCAAGAATAAAATGATAGCAGTAGATGATCCGCTTGATGATCCTAGCATATTGAAATTGAACATACTGCTTAATACAAGACTTGGCGGGCTTACAGCTGATGAAATTAACCTGGGACTTATAACAGCAGTCAAGCAGGAAGCGGGAATACATAGTGAGATTATTGGAAATGTTATAGACGCAGCAGCAGAAGTGATTGTTGCAGACGAAGACTTACAGATATACACAAGCGGAGCCAATAATATTTTTAAATATCCAGAGCTTGCGGATAAGGAAAATGCCAGCAGCCTGATAAATACCTTTGAAGAGAAAAAGGAACTTACTAGCCTTGTAGAAAATTCATTATCTACAGGCAATGAACATGGAATACAGGTTTATATAGGTGATGAAGCTCCTATACAGGGTATGAAAGACTGTAGCGTAGTAACGGCTACATATGAATTGGGCGATGGAATGAAGGGTACATTTGGTGTAATTGGTCCTAAGAGAATGGATTACGACAAGGTAGTAAGTACTCTTAAGAATATGATGCATGCGCTCGACGACCTATATAAAAAATAGGATAAATATAGATAGTAACTTAAAAATGTAATATAGAAAGGAAGATAGCATTGAGCAAGAAGGAAAAGGAAATCCTCGAAGAAGAGCTTGAAAAGGATACAGAAGTGGCTCAGGAAGAAGCTGAAGCTACAACTGATACTCCTGATTCTGAAGAGCAGACAGAGGAAAATAAAACTGAGGCAGATGCTGAAGACAAAGAGGAATCTGGTAAAAAGGGCCTGTTTGGTAAGAAAGATAAAAAAGATCCACTGAAAGCTAAAGTAGAAGAGCTTCAGGATAAATATATGAGACAGGTTGCTGAGTTTGATAATTTCAGAAAGAGAACTGATAAAGAAAAAGCTCAGATGTTCAGTCAGGGAGAAGCAAGCGTTCTTGAAAAAATGCTTCCTATCCTGGATAACTTCGAACGTGGACTTGCGACAACACCAGAAGATGAAAGTTCTAAGGCATTTGTTGATGGTATGAACATGATTTACAAGCAGTTTGTAAAACAGCTTGAAGACCTTGGTGTAACACCAATTGAAGCAGTAGGTAAGGAATTTGATCCAAACCTTCACAATGCAGTAATGCAGGTTGAGAGTGAAGAAGTTGAAGAAGGCTATGTAGCTCAGGAATTACAAAAAGGTTACATGCACCATGATACAGTTTTAAGACACAGCATGGTAGCAGTTGCAAAATAATGATCCGGGCGTAAATATCAGACGCTTTAATCATAATAAATAGTAAATAATATTCATTTGATAGGTAATAAATACGGAGGTAAATAAAATGGGTAAGATTATCGGAATCGATCTTGGTACTACTAATAGCTGCGTAGCAGTTATGGAAGGTGGTAAGCCAACAGTTATAGCTAATGCAGAAGGTGCTAGAACAACTCCTTCTATCGTAGCATTTACAAAGAATGGTGAGAGACTTGTAGGTGAACCTGCAAAGCGTCAGGCCGTTACAAATGCAGAGAATACAATTTCATCAATTAAGAGAGATATGGGTACAGACCGTGGTCGTACAATCGACGGAAAGTCATATTCTCCACAGCAGATTTCAGCTATGATTCTTCAGAAGCTTAAGGCTGATGCAGAGCAGTATCTTGGTGAGACAGTTTCAGAAGCAGTTATTACAGTTCCTGCATACTTTAATGATGCTCAGCGTCAGGCTACAAAGGATGCTGGTAAGATCGCAGGACTTGAAGTAAAGAGAATTATCAACGAGCCTACAGCAGCAGCTCTTGCTTATGGTCTTGATAACGAAAAAGAACAGAAAATCATGGTATATGACCTTGGTGGTGGTACATTCGATGTATCAATTATTGAAATCGGTGATGGTGTAATCGAAGTTCTGTCTACAAACGGTGATACACACCTTGGTGGTGATGACTTTGATAACGCAATCATCAACTGGATGGTAGCAGAATTCAAGAATAAGGAAGGCGTTGACCTTTCAGGCGATAAGATGGCTATGCAGAGACTTAAAGAAGCTGCAGAAAAGGCTAAGAAGGAACTTTCATCTTCAACAACAACAAATATCAACCTTCCATTCATCACAGCTACAGCTGAGGGACCAAAGCACTTTGATGAGAACCTCTCAAGAGCTAAGTTCGAAGAACTTATCCATGATCTTGTAGAGAGAACAGCTATCCCAGTTCAGAACGCTATGAAGGATGCAGGTCTTTCAAATTCAGATATTGGTAAGGTTCTCCTTGTAGGTGGATCTACTCGTGTTCCATGTGTAGTAGAAAAGGTTAAGCAGATCACAGGTCAGGAACCTTCTAAGAACCTGAACCCAGATGAATGTGTAGCAGTAGGTGCTTCAATTCAGGGTGGTAAGCTTGCTGGTGATGCCGGTGCTGGTGATATCCTTCTTCTGGATGTTACTCCACTTTCACTTTCTATCGAGACAATGGGTGGCGTAGCTACAAGACTTATCGAGAGAAATACAACAATTCCTACAAAGAAGAGCCAGGTATTCTCAACAGCTGCAGATAACCAGACAGCCGTAGATATCAACGTACTTCAGGGTGAAAGACAGTTCGCAAGAGACAATAAGTCACTTGGACAGTTCAGACTTGATGGTATCCCACCAGCAATGAGAGGTGTACCACAGATTGAAGTTACATTTGATATCGATGCTAACGGTATCGTAAACGTATCAGCTAAGGATCTTGGAACAGGTAAGGAACAGCACATCACAATTACAGCTGGTTCTAACATGTCTGATGAAGATATCGATAAGGCTGTTAAGGAAGCTCAGGAATATGAAGCTCAGGATAAGAAGAGAAAAGAAGGAATCGATGCTCGTAATGAAGCTGATTCATTTGTATTCCAGACAGAGAAAGCTCTGCAGGATGTTGGAGATAAGGTAGATGCAACTCAGAAGCAGACTGTAGAAGATGATATCAAGGCTCTTAAGGATCTTCTTGAGCAGACTAAGGATAAGGAGCTTTCAGACAGCGAAATCGATCAGTTAAAGAGTCAGAAAGAAAAACTCATGAACGATGCTCAGGCTGTATTTGCTAAGGTATATGAGAATGCTCAGGGTGCTGCAGGTGCAGCTGGCCCAAATATGGGTGGCGCTCAGGCTGGCCCAGATATGGGTGGCGCTGCAAACAACGATGATGTTGTTGATGGAGACTACAGAGAAGTTTAATTACAACATATAGCTTCACTGGATAATAGATTTAAGGACTAAAATATAAATTTTTATTATAATTTAATTGCTAAAAGCCCAGTACATGTTATATAGTGTATTGGGCGTTTAGTGATATATAGACTAAACTGATTAAAAATATTCGTATAGATAGAATTTAAAATAGAACAAACCCGGTAAATATATATCGATAGAGGATAGAAATGGCAGAGCAGAAAAGAGATTACTATGAAGTGCTTGGAGTTAACAAGGGCGCTTCTGAAGACGAGATAAAAAAAGCATATAGAGTACTGGCAAAGAAATATCACCCAGATATGAACCCTGGTGATCAGGCCGCAGCTGATAAGTTTAAGGAAGCATCAGAGGCATATGCCGTTCTTAGTGATCCTGAAAAGAGAAGACAGTATGATCAGTTCGGACATGCTGCATTCGATGGTGGTGCCGGAGGATTTGGCGCTGGTGGATTTGATTTCAATGGTGCTGACTTTGGAGATATATTCGGAGATATATTTGGAGACTTCTTTGGTGGTGGCAGACGAGGCGGAGCTTCTAGAAGCGGTCCATCAAAAGGAGCTAATATCAGAGCAAGCGTACGTATCACATTCCTTGAAGCAGTATTTGGATGTGAAAAGGAGCTGGAGCTCACACTTAAAGATCCATGTCCTACATGTCATGGAACTGGAGCAAAGCCTGGTACAACATCTGAGACATGTCCTAAGTGTGGTGGTAAAGGACAGGTTGTATTTACACAACAGTCATTCTTTGGAACTGTTAGAAATGTTCAGTCTTGTCCAGAATGTGGCGGAAGCGGTAAGGTAATCAAGGATAAGTGTCCAGACTGCCGTGGAACAGGATATATTGCAAGTAGAAAGAAAATTCAGGTTTCAATACCTGCAGGTATAGATAACGGACAGAGCGTCAGAATCAGAGAAAAAGGTGAGCCAGGAATAAATGGCGGTCCAAGAGGAGATCTTCTTGTAGAAGTAATCGTATCAGATCATCCAATATTCCAGAGACAGGATTATCATATATTCTCAACAGTGCCAGTATCATTTGCTGTTGCAGCACTTGGTGGTGACATCGTAATAGATACAGTTGATGGAAAGGTAATTTATAATGTTAAGGCCGGAACACCAACAGATACCAGAGTAAGACTTAAAGGTAAGGGTGTACCTTCACTTAGAGATAAAGATGTTCGTGGCGATCATTATGTAACACTTGTGGTACAGGTACCAGACAAGCTGTCTAAAGAAGCTAAAGATCTTCTGAAACAGTTTGATGAAAAGACAGGTGATTCCCTTAATGCTGCAGCAAGAGTTTCAGATGCAGCTAAGGATAGTGATGATGATAAGCCCAAGGGCAAAAAAGGTAAAAAGAAGAAATTCTGGGAATAATTAACATAGATTTTAAACTTGAAAATTATAGTTCAACCTTGAAAAAAGTAGTGTTTTCAGGGTTGAACTAATTTGCGTTTTTTGAAAAAATCATAAATAGCACGATAGAATGGAGAAATTATATGAAGTGGATGAGGTTTAGGATTAGAACTAATGAAGAATCAGAGGATATAATTGTCAGCAGTATGACAGATATAGGCCTTGAAGGTGCTCAGATTGAAGACAATGCACCACTTACAGCTGCCGACAAAGAGCAGATGTTTGTTGATGATGCACCTGAACTTCAGCCAGATAATTTGCCAGATATCGAAGCAGGAGTAGCTTACCTTAGCTTTTTTGTAGAGATTGATGATGATAATAATCTCACGGTAGAAGAGTATGATGAAAACGGAGATCTTCAGAAGGTTAAGCGTACACCAGAGGAAATGAAGAAGAATATCAGAGAAGTTCTTGATGAACTTAAGACTTTTTCTGATATAGGAGATGGAACAATATCTGTAGATGTTACAGAAGATATAGACTGGATCAATAACTGGAAGCAGTACTTCCATAAGTTCTTTGTAGATGATGTACTTGTTATTCCTTCCTGGGAGAAGGTAAGTGATGAAGATGCTGCCAAGGCCAATATGATACTTCATATAGATCCAGGTACAGCATTTGGTACAGGTATGCACGAGACAACACAGCTGTGCATCAGAATGCTGAGAAAATATATACAGCCAGGAGCCAAGATTCTTGACGTTGGTACAGGAAGCGGTGTATTATCTATCCTCTCAATTATGTTTGGAGCAGACAGCGCTGTTGGTACAGATCTTGATCCATGCTGCATACCAGCTACACAGGAGAACCTTGAATCTAATAATATCGACAAGGACAAATATAAGCTCATAATCGGTAATATTATTGATGACAAAAAGGTTCAGGACGAGGTTGGATATGAGCAGTATGATATAGTTGTTGCCAATATTCTTGCGAATGTACTTGTACCTCTTTCACCAGAGGTTAAGAGTCATCTTAAGAAGGGCGGAGTATATATCACTTCAGGAATAATTGATACCAAGGAAGAAGAAGTTAAAAAGGCTCATGAAGATGCCGGATTTGAAATTCAGGAAATTCACCATCAGGGTGACTGGGTATCAATTACATCAATTAAGAAATAATAGTATTACATCATTTAAGGATGGAGAAAGAGATGTTCCATTTTTTTGTAGATAGCGCGCAGATATCCCTTGATTCTAAGGTACTAGAAATCGACGGTTCAGATTATAACCACATTGCAAACGTACTCAGGATGAAGGTGGGCGAAGAGATTTCTGTCAGCACAAGGGACGGAGATCCAAGAGAATATAGATACGGAATAGAAGAAATAACAGAAGATAAGGTTATATGTAAACTCAGATTTATCAAGGAGGACGGCGTTGAACTGCCATCTAAGATATATCTGTTCCAGGGACTGCCTAAGGCTGATAAGATGGAACTCATCATTCAGAAGGCAGTAGAACTGGGTGCATATGCTGTAATTCCGGTTTCAACCAAGAGAGCAATAGTAAGGCTTGATGAAAAAAAGGCTGCCAAGAAGATAGAGAGATGGCAGGCTATTTCTGAGTCAGCTGCAAAGCAGAGTAAGAGAGGAATCATTCCAGAAGTTATGATGCCTATGACTTACAAGAATGCGATTCAGTATGCACAAAACCTTGATATTAAGCTGATTCCATATGAAATGGCCAAGGATATGTCTCATACAAGGCAGCTTATAGACAGTATTGAACCAGGTAAGAGCGTAGGTATATTCATAGGCCCTGAGGGCGGATTTGATGATGCTGAGATTCAGTATGCCATGGAGAATGGTGTAGAACCAGTTACTCTTGGTAAGAGAATACTTAGAACAGAGACAGCTGGATTTACAATTATATCCTGGCTGATGTATCATTTGGAACGAGACTAATAAATAGAAATAAGGAATTGAAATGGAAGCATATTTAGATAATTCAGCAACAACAATGGCACATAAGGAAGTTGCTGAGATGTGTGTAAAGGTTATGACTGAGGATTATGGTAATCCTTCAAGTCTTCATCATAAGGGCGTAGTAGCAGAAGATTATATCAAAAAGGCCAAAGAAGCTATAGCTAAGACTATTAGAGCTGAAGCTAGAGAAATCTTTTTTACATCGGGCGGAACAGAGTCTGATAACATGGCGATAATCGGTGTTGCAAGAGCCTGCAACAGAAGCGGTAAGCATCTCATAACTACAACTGTAGAACATCCTGCAGTTCTTGAGACTATGAAATACCTTGAAAAAGAGGGCTTTGAGGTAACATACCTTGGAGTAGATGAAAACGGACAGATAAGTCTTGAGGAGCTAAAGAATGCAATCAGACCAGATACAACGCTTGTATCTATAATGATGGTCAATAATGAAATTGGAGCACTAGAGCCAATAGAAGAGGCCGGCAAGCTGATTAAAGAAGTCAATCCTAAAACATTATTCCATGTAGATGCAGTACAGGGATATGGCAAGGTTATGATCAATGTCAGAAATATGAAGATAGATCTGATGTCAGTAAGTGGTCATAAAATACATGGTCCAAAGGGTATAGGAATTTTATATATCAAAAATGGTACAAAGATTGTTCCTATAAATTATGGTGGAGGCCAGCAGAAAGGTATGCGCTCTGGAACGGAAAATGTTCCTGGAATTGCAGGTATAGGACTTGCAGCAGAAAAGGCATATGCTGATTTTGAAAATGATATTAACAGACTCTATGAACTCAAAGAGTATTTTATAAAGACAGCCAGTGAAAAACTTACAGATATTAGCTTTAACGGACTTACAGGAAGAGACAGTGCTCCACATATTATCAGCATGTCCGTAAGCGGAGTAAGGGCAGAAGTACTGCTTCATGCATTGGAAGAAAAGAAGATATATGTTTCTTCTGGAAGTGCCTGTGCATCTAATAATCCACATGTAAGTGCGACACTTAAGGGCATTGGCGTAGACGAGTCACTTCTTGATTCTACAATCAGAATCAGTATGTCTACATATACAACCAAAGATGAATTAGACTATACAATAGATTCACTTTGTGATATTGTTGGTTTACTTCGTCGTTTTAGCAGACGTTAAAAAATACAGTAATAAACGTTTTATATAATAAGAGAAGATAGGTGAAAAATGGAATATCAGACATTTGTGTTAAAATATGCAGAAATAGGAATTAAAGGAAAGAATAGATACTTTTTTGAGGACAAGCTTGTAAAGCAGATTGAGAGAGTACTTAAAAATGTTCAGGGTGAGTTCAAAATCACAAAGGTAGCAGGTAGAATTTATCTGGCTGCAGATAATTACGATTTTGATGAGACTATAGCTGCACTCCAAACAGTATTTGGTATTACAGGAATCTGTCCTGCAGTATCTATTGAAAGAGATGGAGACAGTAATCTCCCAGATTATGAGCACCTTTCAAAAGCTGTTGTTAAGTTCATGGATGAAGTATATCCAGACAAGAACAAGACATTCAAGGTTAAGGTTCGTCGTGTAGACAAGACATATCCTAAGGATTCTATGGAACTTGGAAGAGACCTTGGAGCGGATATCAAAGAGACATTTGGTATGGAAGTAGATGTTCATAATCCTGATATCTTATTAAATGTTGAGCTCAGAGAAAAGGTTAATATCTTCTCAGAGATTATTCCAGGACCAGGAGGAATGCCACTAGGATCAGCTGGTAAGGCTATGCTGCTCTTATCTGGTGGTATAGATTCACCTGTTGCAGGATATATGATTGCTAAGCGTGGTGTAGAAATTGAAGCTGTTTATTTTAATGCTCCACCATATACAAGTGAGAGAGCAAAGCAGAAGGTTATTGATCTTGCAGGTGTTATTGCCAAGTATACAGGTAAGGTCAAACTGCATATTATTAACTTTACAGATATTCAGATGTATATATATGAGAAGTGCCCACATGAGGAACTTACAATCATAATGAGAAGATACATGATGAAGATAGCAGAAATGCTTGGAGTAGAGGCTGGATGTCAGGGACTTGTAACTGGAGAGAGTATTGGACAGGTTGCATCACAGACAATTGAAAGTCTTCTTACAACAAATGAAGTTGTAACTAAGATGCCAGTATATAGGCCACTTATCGCTTTTGATAAACAGGATATTGTAGATATCTCACTTAAGATTGATGCTTATGAGACATCTATTCTTCCATATGAAGACTGCTGCACAATATTTGTAGCCAAGCATCCTGTAACAAAGCCTAAGCTTGAAGTTATCAAAAAGCATGAGCTGAATCTGTCAGAGAAGATTGATGAAATGGTTCAGACAGCTATTGATACTGATGAAATAGTAGTTGTTGAGAGATAAATAATAAGTTTCAGATTTAGTAAGGTGTTATAACAAACTTTTTGGCTGATATTTATATGATTTTTAGATTAGAGATTTTTTAAAAGATTATTTGTATTTTTGATTTTAGGTAGTAAAAATGAGCAGAAAAATACCCTGATTCGTCTAGGCGAATTCAGGGTATGTAAATTCATTAAAATCCCACATAGTGCCTGGCACTATGTGTGCATACACGTCGTTGGTGTTTACTCTCAGACGATGTATGGCTTGAGTACGTTAAGAACTTCTTCTGCGCCATCTTCTGCATGGATGTTTAAGTCGATTGGCTTAGAAAGATCCAATGAGAAAATACCCATAATGGACTTAGCGTCAATTACGTATCTGCCTGATACGAGGTCAAAGTCATAATCAAATTTTGTAATATCATTTACAAATGACTTTACCTTATCGATTGAGTTTAAAGAAATTTTTACTGTCTTCATTGAGCAAATACCTCCTTCTTTAAATTTATAGTATACGTCAGACAATTAAAAGTCAATGATAAAAGGACACAAAAAAATAGAGGATTCATATGAAAACTGTCGCATTACATAACCTTGGCTGCAAGGTAAATGGGTACGAAATGGACGTTATGTGTCAAAAGTTACAACAAAACGGATATAATATTGTACCATTTGATGATATAGCAGATATTTATATTATAAATACTTGTACAGTAACAAATATAGCAGATAGAAAAAGTAGACAAATGTTGCATAGAGCCAAAAAGGAAAATCCAAATGCAATAGTTATTGCAGTAGGCTGCTATGTAGAAACAGCAAAGGATAACGTCAGTGTAGATGACGCAATAGATCTTGCTGTTGGTAATAACAAAAAAGGACAAATTGTTGAAATCATAGAAGAGTTCCTGAGACAGAAAGGTCTTATGGGAGATGATCAAAAACCAGATAAGACTCTTGATGGAATGTCTATGGTAGACATCAATCATACTAATGAATATGAGCAGATGCAGCTGGGAGAACTCCCAGATCATACAAGGGCTTATATTAAGATCCAGGATGGATGTAACCAGTTCTGTACATACTGTATCATACCTTTTGCCAGAGGCCGTGTCAGATCAAGACTTCAGGGCGATGTTATGACAGAGATCATGCAGCTAGCCAAAGAGGGCTGTAAGGAAGTAGTACTTACAGGTATTCATATCGGATCATATGGCCTTGACAGAGGCGGTTCAGAGCTACTTGAACTCATCAAGAAAATCCATATGATTACTGGAATAGAGCGTATAAGACTTGGTTCCCTTGAACCTAGAATTATTACTAAAGAGTTTGCAGAAGGAATCGCAGCGCTTCCTAAGGTATGTCCTCATTTTCATTTATCACTTCAGAGCGGATGTGACGCAACTCTTAAGAGAATGAACAGACACTATGACTGTCGCGAATTCGAAGAAGGCGTTAATATGCTGAGAAGAGTTTATGACAGACCAGCTATTACAACTGATGTAATCGTAGGATTCCCTGGCGAGACAGAAGATGAATTCAAGGAAACTGTAGAATTTCTTGAGAGAATCAATTTCTATGAGATGCATGTTTTCAAGTATTCCAAGAGACATGGTACTGTTGCTGAGAAGATGCCAGATCAGCTGACTGAGAAGGAAAAGGCAGCCAGAAGTGATGTGCTTCTTGAGATGACCAAGAGACAGTCAAAGGCTTACAGAGATACATTTATAGATCAGGATGAAGATGTTCTGTGGGAGGATGAAGAGGAAACTGATGGAATCAGTTACCTTGTAGGACACACCAAGAGATACGTCAAGGTCGGAATGCCAGCTGATGAGGCTAAGGCTAAGGGTATAAAGTCAGGAGACATAACAGATGTACATCTTGGAGATTACATAAATGTTGATACATTGCGAACTTTTGACAATTATAGTATGATGTAATTAATATTTTTCGAAAAATTCGTTATAAGAAGGGAAACTGTGGATTATGGCAGATCAGGATTTAGGAAACACACAATTTTTTAAGGTTGAAATTGAGCCTGAAACAGGCGTAAAAAAGGTACTGTCTGTAGTATATGAAGCACTTCTTGAAAAAGGGTATAATCCGGTAAACCAGATAGTTGGATATATTATGTCTGGTGACCCAACTTATATAACAAGCCATAAGGGCGCAAGAAGCCTTATTATGAAGGTTGAGCGAGATGAACTTGTTGAAGAGATGCTTACAGAATATATCAGAACAAACAATTGGAAAAATAAGTAAAAATGAGAATTATGGGACTTGATTACGGCTCTAAGACAGTTGGAGTCGCAATCAGCGATACACTTCTTTTGACTGCACAGGCAAAAGAAATAATCAGAAGAAAAGAAGAGAATAAACTTCGTAGGACACTGGCGAGAATAGAGGAACTGATTCAGGAGTATGAGGTAGAGCAGATAGTACTTGGTTTACCACTAAACATGGATCAGTCCGTTAGTGTGCGTTCAGAACTATCACTTGAATTTAAGGATATGATAGAACGCAGGACAGGTGTGCCTGTAACAATGTGGGATGAGAGACTTACAACAGTAGAAGCAGATGAGATAATGGATGAAGTAGGTATTCCTAAAAAAGACCACAAAAAATATGTAGATATGATTGCAGCCCAGATAATCCTTCAGGATTACTTGGATAATAGAGATAAATAAGATAATATAAACATTAATTTATTGTTTTTTATATAGAGAGGAATAACCTTGGAAAAAATCACTTTCAGCCCAGACGGAGACGAAGCAGTAGATTTTTACGTGCTTGAGCAGACCGTTATTGGTGCAAAAACTTATATTTTGGTAACTGATGCTGAGGATGGAGATGGAGAAGCGCTTATACTGCGTGATGATTCCAGCAAAGATTCTCAGGATGCTATATATACAATTGTTGACGATGACAATGAATTGGAAGCAGTAGCTATGGTATTTAAGAAGCTACTCGATGAAGAGGGAATTGGACTTGATCTCTAATACAGAAAAAGAAAAGTTCAAAGAGTTATTGAAGGCAAAAGGCCTTAAAGTTACAAACCAGAGAATACTGGTTTTACAAGCTCTGTCTGAAAATGAGGGAAAACACCTCACAGCAGAGGAAATTTTTGAGTTGGTAAAAGCAGACTATCCTGGACTAGGGATGGCGACTGTTTACAGAACAATATTGGTACTGATGGAGTTACACTTAATTGATCGAATTAATTTTGATGATGGTCAGGCACGCTACGAGATAGCAAGGGCGAGTGACGGTAGCGCACACCATCATCATCATCATCACTTGAAGTGTTTGAAATGTGGCAAAGTCTTTGAATTCGAAGAGGATATGATGGAAGGCCTCGAGACGGAAATCGAAAAAAAGACTGGTTTTAAAATTGTTGATCATGAAGTTAAACTCTATGGGTACTGCAGAGAATGCGGAGGTTTACCTATTGAGTAAAATAAAAAAAGAAAATACTTCCAAGCTGCAGATAATTCCACTTGGTGGATTAGAGCAGATTGGAATGAACATTACTGCCTTCAGATATGAAGACAGTATTATTGTAGTGGATTGCGGTCTGTCATTCCCAGATGATGACATGCTGGGTATAGATCTTGTAATCCCTGATATCACTTATTTACAGGAAAATATTGATAAAGTAAAAGGCTTTGTAATAACGCACGGCCACGAGGATCATATCGGAGCACTTCCATATATCCTCAAAGAACTGAATATTCCAGTTTATGCTACAAGACTGACTATGGGTATTATTGAACATAAGTTAGAAGAGCATAATCTGTTAAAGGGCACAAGACGAAAGGTCGTAAAGTTCGGCCAGTCAATTAATCTCGGCAATTTCCGTGTCGAGTTCATTAGAACAAATCATTCCATCGTAGATGCAGCAGCTCTTGCTATCTATTCACCAGCAGGAATTGTAGTGCATACAGGTGACTTTAAGGTTGACTATACACCAGTATTTGGAGATCCAATTGATCTTCAGAGATTTGCAGAGATTGGAAAAAAAGGTGTTCTCGCCCTGCTATGTGATTCAACTAATGCAGAGAGACCTGGTTATACACCATCTGAAAAAACTGTAGGAAGAACATTTGATTTACTGTTCGAAGAACATTCAAAATCAAGAATTATAATTGCTACATTTGCATCAAATGTAGATAGAGTACAACAGATAATCAATTCTGCACATAAGTTTGGCAGAAAGGTTGTAGTCGAAGGAAGAAGTATGGTAAGCATTATAGATATAGCTCAGAAGCTAGAATGCATACAGATTCCAGAGAATACACTTATAGATATCGATGAACTTAAGAACTATCCTGAGAACCAGACTGTTATTATTACAACTGGAAGCCAGGGTGAGAGTATGGCAGCTCTTAGCCGTATAGCTAATAACCAGCATAGAAAGATTACTATTAGTAGCGGAGATACAGTAATATTCTCATCATCACCTATTCCAGGTAATGAAAAGGCTGTTACTAATATAATCAATGAACTTCAGATGAAGGGAGCAGATGTAGTATTTCAGGACGTACATGTATCAGGTCATGCATGTCAGGAAGATATCAAGCTCATATACACGCTTGTTAAGCCTAAATATTCTATTCCTGTACATGGTGAGTACAAACATCTTATTGCACAGAGAAATATTGCAAGAGACCTTGGTATAGACAAGGAAAATATCTTCATCCTGCATTCAGGAGATGTTCTTGAACTTGATGATGAAGGGGCTAAGGTTGCAGGCAAGGTTCCTACAGGAGCAATCCTTGTAGATGGACTTGGAGTTGGTGACGTAGGTAATGTTGTACTTAGAGATAGACAGCACCTTGCAGAAGATGGTATTGTAATTGTTGTATTTGGAATAGATAAGGATAATGCCCAGCTCATATCAGGTCCTAGCATTGTTTCAAGAGGATTTGTATATGTTAAGGAGTCAGATGCTCTTATTGAGAATGCTACAGATCTTTGTTATGATGAAATCTACGAAGCTCTGGAAAAGGGTATTACTGACTGGGGCAAACTAAAGAGCCTTGTTAAAGATACACTTAGTGAATATATATGGAAGAAAACTAAGCGTAGACCTATGATTCTACCAATTATAATGGATGCTAATGTTTAATATGTCATCAAAATGACATGTAGCAGATACAGTTAACACTTATACTGCTTTAGAATGGGGATTTTTATGAAAAGTAAGACAATCGGTCTGGCTATTGTCGACACAGTAACACGAATAGCTATATTAGTAATAGCCGTAATGATTATATATAACGGTGCGCAGGCGGCTTACAAATTTGGATACCGTATATATAACCAAACTGCAGTTTCACCTGTAGAAGGTAGAACGGTTGCATCAGTAACTATTACTTCAGATATGTCTGTTATGGATATAGCTGATTTACTTAAGAGCAAGGGATTAATAGCTGATACCAGACTATTTTATTTCCAGGAACTGTTTTCTACCAACAGCGGCAAGATACAGCCTGGTACCTATGAGCTCGATGCCTCAATGACACCTGAAGAGATGATTCAGATAATGAGTGCATCATATGAAGAGACAGAGGAAACAGAAGATAGTGGAAATTAATGAAGAGAGATTTACCTCATTTATCAATTCTATGGACAGAGGTAATGAACCATATTTAGATGAATTAGAGAGAGATGCCCTTTCGAATGATGTACCAATTATTCGAAAGGACACTCAGACTCTTTTAAAATTCTTACTTAAAATGCAGAAGCCAAAGAACATCCTGGAAGTAGGATGTGCTATTGGTTTTTCTGCACTTTTAATGTCTGAATATTCAGAACCTGATTGTAAGATAACTACAATAGAAAAATTCGAAAAAAGAATACCTATAGCAAAAGACAATTTTAATAAGTTCGACAAAGGTAATAAAATCACACTTCTTGAGGGCGACGCGACTGAAATACTTAAGGAACTTGACCCAGGGTATGATTTTATTTTTATGGATGCCGCTAAGGGGCAGTATATAAATTTCCTTCCGGATTGTACCAGAATCCTTAATAAGGGAGGACTTCTCATATCTGATAATGTTCTGCAGGACGGAGACGTTATAGAATCAAGATTTGCAGTAACCAGGAGAAACCGTACAATTCATGCTCGTATGAGAGAATATCTATATGAGCTCAAGCATAATGATAATTACGAGACAGTTATCCTCACAGTTGGTGATGGGATGACACTTAGCTATAAGCTCTGATGAGCAGGGCATGTAGAAGTAGTAAATGGTAGTTTTGGTAAGTTAAGTAGGAGATTAGATCAATGAAAAAACCAGAGTTATTGATACCAGCAAGCAGTCTTGAAGTACTAAAGACTGCTGTTATTTATGGAGCAGATGCTGTATATATTGGTGGTGAAGCATTTGGACTTAGAGCTAAAGCCAAGAACTTCTCCAAAGAAGATATGAAGGCAGGAATTGAATTTGCTCATGAACATGGTGTTAAAGTACATGTTACTGTAAATATTCTTGCACATAACTATGATCTTGAAGGCGCAAGAGAATATCTTAAAGAGTTAAAAGAGTTAAAGCCAGATGCTCTTATAATTGCTGATCCGGGTATTTTTACTATGGCTAGAGAGATTTGCCCTGAAATCGAGGCACATATATCTACCCAGGCTAATAATACTAACTATGAAACTTATAACTTCTGGTACAAGCTGGGTGCAAAGAGAGTAGTAGCAGCAAGAGAACTGTCACTTGTAGAGATTAAGCAGATCAAAGAGAAGATTCCTGAAGATCTTGAAATGGAATGCTTCATTCACGGAGCAATGTGTATTTCATATTCTGGAAGATGTCTGTTATCTAATTACTTTACGGGAAGAGATGCTAACAGAGGTGCCTGCACACATCCTTGCAGATGGAAATATTCTATCGTAGAGGAGCAGAGACCAGGCGAATATCTGCCAGTATATGAAAACGAAAGAGGAACATACATCTTTAACTCCAAGGATCTGTGTATGATAGAGCATATACCAGAGCTGATGGATGCAGGTGTAGACAGCTGCAAGATTGAAGGACGTATGAAGACAGCACTTTACGTTGCAACTGTTGCCAGAACATATAGAAAAGCTATCGATGACTTTTTTGAGTCAGAAGAAAAATATAGAGAGAACATGCCTTGGTATAAGGACGAGATTTCAAAGTGTACTTATAGACAGTTCACAACAGGATTCTATTTTGGAAAGCCTACTGATGAAACTCAGATATATGATAACAACACATATGTCAATGAATACACATACCTCGGTATTGTTGGGGATGTTGTAGAGAGTCTTCCGGATGTAACACCTAAGGGTGAGTTTGGATACGGACAGATAGAACAGCGTAACAAATTCTCAGTTGGTGATGTAATCGAGATAATGAAGCCAGACGGCAGAGATATTGAGACTACAGTGCTTGGACTTTATGATGAGAAGTTCAAACCGGTTGAAAGCGCTCCACATCCTAAGCAGCTCCTCTATGTTGAACTTGATAAGCAGCTGGATAAGTACGATATCATCAGAGTGCATAGAGCACAACAGGATGCATAAAAAAAGTTCACAAATTGTGGAATAATTTTATGGTACATATTTCTAATATGTGGTATTTTACTTATTAGGAAAAAATTAGTTGTATATAACTAATCATATATTCAAGGAATTACAAACAAGGAAAAGTGTACAAAAGGAGCCAAAAACAAAAATGGGAAATCAGGTAAATCTCGAGGAAATTTACGGACAGAACGTCTTCACTCTTGCCAAGATGAAGGAACGACTTCCAAAAAATGTTTACAAAGAAGTTGTAGAAGTACTGGAAAATGGTGGTGACCTTTCCAGGGAATCAGCAGATGTTGTTGCTAATGCCATGAAGAACTGGGCAATTGAAAATGGTGCAACACATTATACTCACTGGTTCCAGCCACTTACAGGAATTACAGCTGAAAAACATGATTCATTTGTAACTAATGCAGGCGCAGACGGAAAGATGCTTACTTCTTTCTCTGGAAAAGAACTGATTAAAGGTGAGCCAGATGCTTCATCATTCCCATCAGGTGGACTTCGTGCCACATTTGAAGCTCGTGGATATACAGCCTGGGATATTACATCACCAGCATTCTTAAAGGAAAGCGGAGCTGGTGTAACACTTTGCATTCCAACAGCCTTCTGTTCATATACAGGAGAAGCTCTTGATAAGAAGACACCACTTCTAAGATCAATGGAAGCAATTAACAAACAGGCACTTAGAATTGTTAGACTTTTTGGTAATACTAAGGCTACAAAGGTAAATGTTTCTGTAGGACCAGAGCAGGAATACTTCCTTGTAGACTGGGATAAGTCAATGAAGAGACCTGACCTTATCTTTACAGGTCGTACACTCTTTGGTGCTCCAGCTCCAAAGGGACAGGAAATGGAAGATCATTACTTCGGTGTTATTCGTGAAAGAGTTGGCGAATACATGAAGGATCTTAACGAAGAATTATGGAAGCTTGGTGTGCCAGATAAGACACAGCACAACGAAGTTGCCCCTGGACAGCACGAGCTTGCTCCTATATATGAGACAGCTAATATAGCTGTTGATCACAACCAGATCATCATGGAAACAATGAAGAGAGTTGCTGAACATCACAACATGAGATGTCTTCTCCACGAGAAGCCATTTGCAGGTGTTAATGGTTCAGGTAAGCATGATAACTGGTCACTTTGTACTGATGATGGTGTAAACCTTCTTGATCCAGGCGATACACCTAACAAGAACGTTCAGTTCTTATTTGTTCTGTCATGCATACTTAAAGCAGTAGACAGACATGCTGACCTTCTGCGTCAGAGTGCTTCTGATGTAGGAAATGACCACAGACTTGGTGCTGATGAGGCTCCACCAGCAATCATTTCTGTATTCCTTGGAGAACAGCTTGATGACGTTGTTAAGCAGCTCATCGAGACTGGTGAAGCTAAAAAGAGTAAGAAGGGCGGACGTCTTAAGACTGGTGTATCAACACTTCAGGAATTTGAGAAGGATGCAACAGACCGTAACCGTACTTCACCATTTGCATTTACAGGTAATAAATTTGAGTTCCGTATGGTAGGTTCTTCAGATTCAATGGCGAGCCCAAATACAACTCTTAATACAATCGTTGCAGAAGCTTTCTGTGAAGCAGCTGATGAACTTGAAAAGGCTGATAACTTTGATATGGCTGTACATGACATGATCAAGGCTAACCTCACAGAGCATGAGAGAATCATTTTCAATGGTGATGGATATTCAGATGCCTGGGTTGAAGAAGCTGAGAGACGTGGACTTCCAAACATTAAGTCTACAATTGAAGCTGCAGAGACACTTACAACTAAGAAGTCAATTGACCTCTTTGAGAAGTTTGGAGTATTCACACAGACAGAGCTTGAAGCCAGAGAAGAAGTTATATATGAGACATATGCCAAGACTATTAATATCGAGGCTCTTACTATGATCGATATGGCTTCTAAGCAGATTATTCCAGCAGTAGCTAAGTATTCAGGATCTCTTGCAAGAGATATCAATGAAATCAAGCAGGCTGGTGCAGATGCATCTGTAGAGCAGGAAATCCTTGTAGAGATTTCTAAAGAACTTAAGGCTATGAAGAAAGCTCTTGATCAGCTCATCAAAGATGAAAAGAAAGCTGGATCAATTGCAGAATGTAAGAAGAGAGCATTCTTCTACAAGGATACTGTAGTTCCAACAATGGCTAAGTTAAGAGCACCTGCAGATAAACTTGAGATGCTTGTTGATAAGAAGGAATGGCCATTCCCAACATATGCAGATCTTCTGTTTGAAGGCTAATTACCAAAATAAATAATAAGATAATTATGAACTGTCACTTTATATAAATAGGGTGGCAGTTCTTTTTTTTATAACTAATAGAAAATAGGTAATAAAAAAGCTACTCAGAAATGTTAATCCTGAGTAGCTTTAAATCTGGAATTATTATGCTATATTATGAAGTTACTTTGATCTTGAGCTTATAAGTCTTGCCATTATATGTCTTGATTGTAATTTTGGTTGTACCAGCCTTTTTAGCTACCACAATGCCGTTACTAGATACAGAAGCAAATTTCTTCTTAGAGCTCTTATATGTAATCTTTCCTGAGCCTCCTGTAAGCTTTACAGGTATCTTATATACATCACCAACGCTAAGAGTAATAGTTTTCTTAGATGTCTTAACCTTTGTTGCAGGCTTTTTGACCTTAACGGTAAGTATTGCTGTGCAGCCGTCCTGCTTGAATTTCAATGTGGATGAACCATTTTTCTTAGCTGTGAGCTTGTTACTACTCCAGGTTACAACTGATTTCTTACTATTTTTCTTTTTTACCTTGGCACCAGACTTACTCTTGAACATCTTGGCTGTGCACTTTTCATTATTACCCATTACAATAGCACCACAGGAAAATGCTATACCTTTTGAACTTGAATCTATTATAAATGCTTTTTTCTTGCTGACTACATTATTGTTTTTGGTAGTAGTAATCTGAGATGAATTATAAACAAGTACGCCGTTATTGGTAATGTTGGCCATATTGTTGGTGTAGAGTTTGGATACAGTAGATGAAGTATTGACCATGATACCGTATTTTCCACCTGATATAAGGTTACTACTAATTGAATCAGCCTTAGATATATTGAGGTAAATAGCCTCTTCACCAGGGTTATTAAATGTATTTGAATCTATATTCGTAGCACTTGATTCATATAGATATATTCCATACAGATTGATACTAGTGAGAGTGTTACTACTGATTTTGTTGCTATTTGAACTATCCTTACATACAATTCCGATTGCATTACTTGTAGTGAAATTCGATATTGTATTACCTGTAACTGTACAGGATGAAGCATGGTCAAGTGTTATACCCTGTGGCTCAAATGCAGAAGTATTATTCTTGATAGTGTTGTTAATAATACTTGAACTGTTTGTATACATAGCATATATAGGATATACGGCTTCGCCTGTTATAGTGTTTCCATTAACTGTAAATCCGTCAACATAGAAGGCACCTGTATTTAAATTACTATCATTACTAAGTCCGCCTATTCTGATAGCAAATGAAGGTGTTCCTCCATCATAATCAGAGTAGTTTACAAGAGATATAGTATTATTCTCTACAACATTGCCAGATGAGTAATTGATGTAACTTGAATCATAAGAGCCATCATTTCTTTCATACATATAACCGCCAGCAGATTCAAAATCTACTCCTGTATATACATTAGTCATAGTATTAGCTGAAATAAGTGAATTAGTCCAGCCAAGGGCAAATATGGCTCTCTCAGTTATATTAGTAAATTTGTTATCTAAAATATTAATGTTATTAGGGTGGCTTCCTAATACATATATATGATTACCGATTCCGCGAACCATATTATTGAATGTACAGTTAGATATTGTAAGAGATTCAACAGTCAGGTCATCATATGAATCAGAATCAGCATTAGTTATATTTATATTGTCAGATGAATGAGTAAAATCAATTTCTACAGCTTCACGTCCGTAACTGGTACTTCCAGTAAAAATACATCCTGAAATAGTAATATCCTTGGCAGCAGCTATTTCTATGGAATGTTCTGTAAGTGTATTATTAATAGTCATACCTGATACAGTAACATTGTTACAATGTGTCAATTGCATTAGGACACCGGTTGTTTTAGATCCAGAGGTTGTAAAATTACCGTTTAATATTTGGATATTAGTAAAACCATCATATCCAGTATGAGATTCACCGTCATATAGTTTGGCTATATATGCCTTACTGGATGTTGTTGCCTTTAAAGTTACATTTGTATTAGAGTTAAATTCAAGTATGGTATTACTAGAAATCTTAAAGCCTTTTCCTGTGCTTAAAGTGTAACTTCCGGCAGGAACAACAATATGATAAACGGTTGATGAATCGTCACTTATTGCTGAATTTAATGCTTTCTGAATTTCAGAATAGAAGTTTTCGCCTTCAAGTTCAGAAGATGAAAATGAAACCTTTTGTTCATTTCCTGAAGTTGTCCAATTGGTATTAAGGTATGTCAGTGCAACTGAGTAAGTAGAAAAAGAATCTGCATCAAAAGATACCTCATATGAATCATAGTAAGTAGTTGTAGTAATTTCTTCATATGAATTACAGCTTTCCATATCGATATCATCGAAAATAGAAGGATCAAGTTCTTCATTAGTAGAATCGTCTGTATCAAACGTAGCATTTTCAAGGTCTTCATCTATTGTATCTTCAAGATTTCCATCAGCAGATACATTATCTGAATCTGTAGGAAGAGTAGCAGCTAACATATCAGTAGTATCTACATTGCTATCATATAGAGGATCTATGATTTCTGTTTCTTCTATCGCTATTTCATCTTCTTTTACATCGATATCAGAATCTACAGAAGAAATTTCATCATCACTTAAATGATATACTTCTATATCTGTAGCAAATTCCTGATTCTCTATTGCAAAATCATCTGAAACCTTGATAGATACGTTTACAGAGTCATTTACAGGCTCAACTTCCTCTCCATCAAGATAGAATGAAATATCAAATGAAGCATGATCAAATACTGACTTGGAATCCTCATTTGCGATATCATTTACTACATCCTTGATATCTGATCCATTATGAGTTTCTACCTTTTTGATTTCTACAGTAACGCCATTTGGCAGAACATTTTCAGGAGCTTTGATACTAATATCAAAGTTATCTATGGTTTCTGAGTATTCAAATGCATCTGAAATAAGGTCTTCATCTGTTTTGGTAACTGAAGAGCTACCAGAACTTGCAGAATTAGATGCATCATCTGATGATGCAGAACTTGCCGCATCAGAACTTGTTTCAGCTGAGCTGGCAGTATCTGAATTGTCATCAGAACTATCTTCAGTACTACTATCAGAAGTAGCATCATCTTCAGTTATGACGGAATCATTAGAACTTGCATCTCCAGAATTATCTGAATCAGTACTAGCAGATTCAGAACCTTCGTTAGAAGCATCATTTGTTGCAGTATCAGTTTCATCTACAGATTCTGTAGAATTATCATCAGTATCAGTTACTTCATCTGATACATCATCTGAGCCTTCAGAATCTGATTCATTAAGCGTAGTAGATTCTTCTGATGTATCTATATTTTCATCAGAAGTAGCAGATGCAACAGAATCAAGACTGGTTCCTGCTGCATATACAGTACCGGCTTGCAGACTTGGTAGTACAAGTGTACCAGCCAGAGCCAGGGCCAAAAACTTTTTCATAAACACATCTCCTTCATAAAAATAATCGCTAATCGCATTCGTCAATTGCTGACCAGAACAATTTCTATTGTACTATAATAAAAAAACATCGTCACCTTAAGAAATGTGAAGATTATCTGAAATAAAGGCTTTAAGACCAGTGTATATACGGAAAAATAGATATTTGAGAACGAATAAAAATTTTTTTAAAAAAGTAGTTGCAAAACCCAAAATGCTGTGCTATATTATCTAAGTGCCTTGCGAGAGGCACACGAAGCAAAACAAAACATTGGGATATCGCCAAGCGGTAAGGCAACGGACTCTGACTCCGTCATTACGTAGGTTCGAATCCTGCTATCCCAGCTAAGACTCAGTTGATTATTTCAACTGAGTCTTTTTTTGCTATAATGAATCTAAGTAACTCCCAGTAATTACAAATAAATATTTAGGAGTGTGTATGAAAAAAATTCTTATCACCAACGATGATGGAATAACAGCAGATGGCATTGTCAGACTTGCCAGAGCTGCGACTAAACTTGGAGAGGTTTATGTCATAGCGCCAGAGACTCAGAGAAGTGCCATGGCGCATTGCATTACTTTAAGAGAACATATAGATGTTTGGAAACATGACTTTCCAGTGGAAGGTGTACATGCGTATGCTACAACAGGAACGCCCGCTGACTGTGTTAGGTTTGGAATACTTAATATAGTACGAGAAGATCCTTATTCAGTTATATCCGGTATCAATTATGGATTTAATTCTGGATCAGACATACAGTATTCTGCGACTGTAGGAGCGGCGCTTGAGGCTGCATGTGTGGGTGTTCATGCCCTTGCTGTATCAGAGGGTATAAATGGATGCCATGAAGTTACAGATGCGTATCTGGATCAGATTCTGGCTGAATATATCGAAAGACCGCTTGAGTTCAATCAGATTTGGAATATTAATTTCCCTCAGTGCAAGCTTTCAGATTATAAGGGAATATTAGAGAACAGAGTAGTTTCCAGAAATGCTTTTTATACTGACAGTTATTCAGAAGAAATTCTTCCTAATGGCATAATTAGGATGAGAGTAGATGGACAGTATCATGAGAATGCCCCGGAGGGATCAGATTTTAGGGCTATAGTTGAT
>CAMJFD010000002.1 GCA_946404845.1 uncultured Butyrivibrio sp.
TAAATATTTTGAAAATATTAAGTATCCAAAAGGAAAAGTACATGAGGATGAATTTACTACTTATAAGCTGTTAGAAAAGGCTGATAAGATAGCGTTTATAGATGTTCCTTTATATTTTTATGTTCAAAGACAGTCCAGCATCATGGGACAAAATTTTAATATAAAAAGATTGCTGGTTATGGATGCACTTGAAGAGAGAATGAATCATTATATTGATCTGAAAAAATATAGATGGGTAGAAAAGAATCTGTATTTGTACAGAATGTTTTTGATAAAGTACAGCAGGGAAATTGATAAACAGGAAGATATAGATTCAGTAGTACTTGATAGGTATTTTGAATATTATAAAAAAGTTGTTTTAAAGAATATTTTTAAAACAACTATTAGCTTTAAGAAAAAGATTGGATATATTCTGATGATTTATTTTCCAAAGCAATATATGAAGAATAAGTACAATTGAGGTTAAAATGGGCAACAAAAAAAGAATAGCTATCAATATGATAGCTCAGTTTATTACGTTTTTTATTAATTTAGCAGTTAACTTTTTTCTGACTCCGTATATTACAGCGAATGTCGGAAAAGAAGTCTATGGTTTCGTTAATCTGGCATTTCAGACAACAGGATACGTAACAATATTTACATCAGCATTAAATGCGATGGTTGGAAGATATATTACTATAAATCTTAGTAAAAAAGATTATAAGAGTGCAAATATGTATTTTTCATCAGTAATAGTAGCTAATACTATTATATCCCTTGCTCTTGTGGGACCATCTGTATTTGCAATTTTGTTCTTGGATAAATGGTTGCAGATTCCTGCACAGTATACAACTGATGTAAAGCTGTTGTGGATGTTTATATTCATAGATTTCCTGCTGTCACTATGTACTAACTGTTATGGAGTAGCTACCTATGCAAGTAACAGACTTGATCTGTCAGCAAAGAGAAGTACAGAGAATACATTTATAAGAGCCGTATCACTTTTACTCTTATTCTCATTCTTTGTACCAAGAGTATGGTATGTTGGTTTTACTAAATTTATCTGTGGTTTCTGGATAATTATTACTAATATCTATTACACAAGGACTCTGGTCCCACAGCTGAGATTCAATAAAGCAGCTGTTAAGGTAAAAGCCGTATTAGAGCTTATAAAAGTAGGTATCTGGAACTCAGTGCAGCAGTTGTCAACGATTCTGATAAATGGCTGTGATATGCTGATAACTAATATATATATTGATGCAGCATCAATGACACTTATGGGATTTGCCAAGACAGTTCCTAATTATTTGATGTCTATCATAGGAATAGTATCAGGATCATTTGGTCCACAGATGACTATCCTCTATGGTAAGGGAGATATGGATGAGTTCATCAAATATGTTAAGAGTGCGATAAAGGTATGCGGATTTATATGTTCAGTTCCAATTCTTGGATTTATAGCATTTGGAACACATTTCTTCCATTTATGGCTGCCTACACTTACAACTGGAGAAGTACATACAGTACAGATTCTGTCCATACTGATACTTGCCCAGACTATATTTGATGTATATATTTATCCTCTTTATACAGTTAATCAGATTACTACAAGACTTAGGGTTCCAGTACTTGTTTCACTTGGTATTGGTGTAGCTAATATATTTGGATCTATTATATTATGTGTACATACAGATCTTGGGGTATATGCAATTCAGATAGTAAGTTCAATTTTATTAACTGCAAGAGTATTTTTCTTTGCTCCAATATATGCTGCTTATATCCTGAATCAGAAATGGTGGATTTTCTATGGACCACTTTTCAGAGGAGCAGCATCATCAGCTGTTACACTTGTGATATTCTATGGAATACTTAATTTTATAAATATCGATTCATGGTTAATACTTGTAATAGCAGCTATAGTATGTGGTGTAGTTGGATATACCATTAACTATTTTATAGTTCTCAATAAGGACGAAAGACAGATGGCCAAGGAAATAGTAGCCAAGAAGCTGAAGATAAAAAAGAAATAAGAAGAAATAGAATATAGCCAGATTGTTACAACTGTGGAGGGGCAATGAACAGAGAGCGAATTCAGATAATAATACCTGTATATAAAGCAGAAAAATTTATCGACAGATGTCTAAAGAGTATAAGTAATCAGACATATACTGATTATGTAGTATATATGGTAGATGACTGTTCACCGGATAATAGCGCTGAGATATGTAATAAGTACTGTGCTCAGGATGAAAGGTTCAAACTGATATCTGCCCCCAAGAATGGTGGAGCAGGTCATGCCAGAAATATTGGACTTGATAGTGCAGATCTTGAAAACGGATATATTGCATTTATAGACTCTGATGATTATATCCATCCACAGTATCTAGAGCATTTATATAAACTTCTAAAAGATAATGATGCAGATTTTTCATGGGTTTCTGTTCATAATACTTTTGAAAAAAATGCTCTTGAATTTGAAAATTTAGATTTTGATAAAGAGTATACATATACAATTAGCGGTCATGATTTATTGCTAAGAGAAGATTTAAGGGTAATGTATCTAATGGTTTGGGGTAAGCTTTTTAAATCAAGTTTGTGGAATGATGTAAGATTTGATGAAAGCTATAAATATTATGAAGATGGAGCTACAACTTATAAAGTAATATATAAGGCTAAAAATGTTGTTGTATCTGATTTAAAGCTATATAACTATTTTTACTCAGATAATTCTGCTACCAGAAGTGATGTAAGTAAGATCAGAATTCTGGATGGCATTAGAACAGAAACGGATAAGATAGATTTCTATGAGGCTAAAAATGAAGAAGACCTTATGAATATGGCATATATTGCATATCTTAATACATTACTTGCGGCTATTAGAAATAGTATCGGTATGGGAGATGATGGCAGGCAGATAAGAAGAGATGCCAGGATGCAGTATAAAAAAGCTTATTTAAAAGCTTTAAAAAATAATAATATTAGTAAGGGACAAAAAATAAAATATATTGTATATAGATTTTTTCCGGACTTACAGAGACTTAATATATACCTGAAAGGAAAGCTGCATAGATTTTGATAGTGGGGATGAGATGGATAAACTTATATCAGTAATTGTACCAGTATATAAAACAGAAAAATACATAAGAAGATGTCTGGATAGTCTGATAAATCAGACTTACAAAAATCTGGAGATAATAGTTGTAGATGATGGTACACCTGATGATGCAGGCAGAATCTGTGATGAGTATGCCAAATCAGATACAAGAATGAAAGTTATTCATCAGGACAATGCAGGTCAGTCTGTTGCCAGAAACAATGCTCTTAAAGTTGCAACAGGTGAGTATTATTGCTTTGTAGATTCAGATGATTATATAGCGCTTAACATGATAGAAAGATTATGTGAACTGCTTGAAATAAATGATTCTGATATATCTATGGTTTCCTATAAAACTTTTGAAGGTGATAGGGCAGATAATAATGATATATTGAATGATGATAATAATACAGTATCACTTATGGATAATCTGGAAATGATCAAAAACATACATATGGTAAATGATGAACTGTATGTAGTTATGTGGGGCAAATTATTTAAGAGAGAGTTATTTGATAATATTGAATTTCCAGCAGGCAGAATATGTGAAGATCTCTATGTTCTGTATCATATATATGATAAAGCAACAAAGACAGTTTATTCAAATGAAAAACTATATTATTATTACAGAGGCAATGTTTCAAGCTCTACTTACAGTATTAACCAGAAATTCTATGATGACGTTTTCTGGGTGCTTGAATCAGAAATAGAATATATGGATGTGAATCATCCAGAATTAAAGGCATATCCTCGCCGTACGTATATGTACTGGATAGTAGATTTATGTAAGAAAAAAGGCGGATTTGTCGCTATAGGGGAATTAAAAAAATATTATAAAAGATATAAGACCTTGTACAAAGAAAGTAAAGAAATGAAAAAAGAAAAGTTTTTTACATTTTTTTATTATATGCCAGGCTTGTATGTGACATTAAAAAAGTAACTTGAAGGGGAGTTTATGAAAGTAAGTGTAATAGTTCCTGTGTATAATCAGGAAAAATATCTAAAAAAGTGCATAGATAGTATTCTGGATGGAACATACACGGATATAGAATGTATTGTTGTGGATGACGGATCTACTGATAAGAGTCCTGTAATGTGTGATGAATATAAAAGTGATCCAAGGGTTAGAGTAATCCATAAGACAAATGGAGGACTTACCAGTGCCAGAAAAGCAGGGTTTGAAGCATCTACAGGTGAATATATATGTTTTGTTGATAGTGATGATTATGTGGCACCACAGTTCGTAGAAAAATTATATGATGCACTTATTACAAATGGTGCGGATATAAGCGTATGTGGCCATTATAGAGATGATAATGGTAATATTATTACAAATACATATGAGATGCCAAACAGAGTCATAGATGATAAAATCATAGAAGAATATGTTCTGCCTATAGTTGGAAAAGTATATGCAGATGGATATGATAATTATCCAGGCTATGTGTGGGGCAGATTATATAGACGTGAATGTATAACAGAAAAATGTTTTATATCTGAAAGAGAGGTCTATACTGAAGATGATATTTTTCAGATGTATGTTGCAGAAAAGGTCCAAAAGATTGTATTTATAAGCGATAAACTTGTTTATTATCGCGATAATTCAGAGTCACTTACCAGAAGGTACAGAAATCATATGTGGGATATGCTCAAGGTAAGACATGGACTTGTAAGTGATTATTGTAAGCAGCATAATATAAATGACAGAGTCAGACTTATGGGTTCGGCCTTTTATACAATATATGTTTCAGTTACTAATTCATATCTTCTTGGTAATTACAAGGGATGCAGAGATGAACTAAGGCTTATCAGGCAGGACGTTTTTGCCCAAAAGGCGCTCAGGATGGTAAGAATATCACTGCTACGACCAAGACAGAAAATGTTTTATATTTTGTTCAGATTAAGGTTATACTTATTGGTTTACTATTTGAGAAAGCTTATGTTCTGAAATGTAACTGTAGTTTGTCTTAGGATGGGGAAAGTTTGAAAATGAGAAAAGCTATTAGTATTCTGATTGCAATTATAACTGCAATGTCACTTATGGCTTGTGGTAGCGGAATTGTAAATGATGAAGTAGAAGTTAATAAGGGCAATACAAGTACTGTATATGCCAGCTCTGAAAGTAAAGCTAAGGCGCTTCTTGAAGATATGGGACGTGGTATTAATATGGGTAATGCACTTGATGTCTGCGACTGGAATTCAAGTGGTGCAACTAAGACGATAGGATATCAGGTTGCAGCTGTATATAGTACAACACCATGGAGTGCATGGGATGCGTCGTCGTATCAATACTTTAGTATTGATGGTACGATTCATTTCACATGGCAGATAGATTCACTTAATTCTGACAGTGGCAAGAAATGTAATACATTTGCTATTCAGATAGTGTCTCATGATGAGAATGCTCAGAATAAGTCACTTACTTGTAATATTACAAGTGCCACATTTACATCGAAGGGTGGCCAGAAATATACGCTTACAGATATATTGGGTAGTCATGAGCTGACTATGCAAAATGATGTAACAGAATATATCAGACAGTCTATGTCTGGTTTTGATGGAATCAGTACTACTGCAGATGTTATAGGTGGAACTCTCGAATTAGATATTGAGCTTGAAGATTATTATTATGATTCAGCTACAGAGATTGCCAAACTAGAAACATCATGGGGAAATCCTCAACTAAGCGAAGAAATGATACGAGCTATTAGCGAAAAGGGATTTAAAACGGTTAGATTACCAGTTACATACTTTAATTATATGTCCAGTGATGGAACTATAGAAGATGCATACCTGGACAGAGTAGAACAGGTTGTTGACTGGATTCTTAAATATGATATGTATTGTCTTATAAGCATTCAGCATGACACTGGTAATGATGGATGGATCAAGGCGTCAGCTGATAATTATGCGCAGAATCATGAAATTGTTGAATATATGATTAAACAGATAGCTGAGAGATTTAACAGTAAGGGAGATCATCTTATCCTGGAAGGCTTCAATGAAATGGTCAATGATAATAATGACTGGGGCAATATACCTATTAGTGATCTTGCTATTATGAACAAATGGAATCAGTTATTTGTAGATACTGTAAGAGCAACTGGCGGTAATAATGCAAACAGATACCTTCTGGTTAATACATATGCTGCACTTCCTTCTACAGAAGTAATTAATGGATTCTCATTACCAAATGATACAGCAGATGACAAACTACTTGTGGGTATTCATTGTTATTTTAAATCTGATAAACTAGCAGAACAGTTTGCTGCTATTAAGAGTTTCTCAGATAAATATAATGTTGTAATTGGAGAATGGGCATTCTGGGTTACAGGAGAAGAGGATAACAGAGCTGCATATGCTACAGAATATCTGCAATATGCAGATGAATATGGTATACCTGCTATATGGTGGGATAATGGTAAGACAGCAGAAATGGCATTATTTGACAGAAATAGTCTGACATGGCCTTATGAAGAATTGACACAGGCAATACTGGGTGAATAAAAGTAATATAATTATTCTAAAAGTCATTATACTTGGATTTGATATATCCAAGTATAATGACTTTTTAATCTGAATTATTTATTTTAGTATTTTTCTGTATAAATTAAATGAACTGTCTACTAAAGTATAGAAAGTTGACTTTTTATCTAAATCACTGGCTATTTTGGAAAGCGATTCAGAATTCTCTATAGTAGGAAGAGTACCTTCGTGATTACTTGGAAGGTTCACGAATATATTATCCTGATTTATATTTTCAACTAAATCACATTTCTTAAGGAAGTTTTCAAAAGCATCAAATTTAGCAGGATATGTTTTATTGAATTCTGTATAATCAAGCTTTTCGTAAATATTCCAAATGTCTTTTTCTTTTTTGAGAGCAGCATCCGTTATAGTTGGTATATTATAATATTCTGCAATTTCCTGAGTGCGGCAGTCACAGATGTGAACCATTGCAGGAATACCTGACAGAATAGATGTTATATTACCATGAATGCGGGCTCCAAATGAAAATGTATAAGGATTTAATTTAAGGAACTTAATCCAGTTCGGAATATCAGCAAACATAAGGAGCTTATTATTGGCAACAAGTTTAAGCCCAAGAAGCCCTTTGTCTTTGATACGCATAATATTCTCTTTGGTAGAGTAGCTTGAATTATCAAAATAATCAGGCTGGTACAGATATCTGTAATAATGATCCTGGTCAATATAGATGCTATCAGGATAATTATGGAATATATCATGATAGAACCTTGTATTTAAATGATAATTCTGACTATTGATAACAGCCTTAAATTTTGATCTATCTACATTCTGTTTGGTAACAGCAAGATTTCTGCCCATCTGGAATAATGATGGACAACCTGCTACAACAGCATCATGGAATCCAAGTTTGTCAAAAAACTCTTTAGTAACATAGCCTCTTAAACAGAATTCACCGCCAGTTTTATAAACAGTATCAATAAATTCTGCAGACTCCTTACGTATGCGAGTTATAAGCGTATCCATGTTTTCAGGTTTATCCAGCTGTAGTCCGCAGGATATAACATAAACAGGTATTGATAACTGTTTGAAAAAGGTTGTAAGTTCAACCATATCTTTCATGAATTCCACAGAAAAAATATTGGCACATGGCATTAGAACGCCATCATACTTTTCATTTATTTCTGCAGCTGTCATGTCCTTAGTTTTGAATTCATAGGATATATGCGGCGTTGTAATTTCAGATACAATACCTTCAAACCAGACTTTATTGCCCCAGTTAGGACAGTTACCATTTCTTTCATCTACAAGCTGTTTATATAGTGTAGAATAATCTGTATTATCGAATAAACCATATTCTATTTCATTTACATCAACATAAATTAATATACGTCTAACCATATTTTACCTTTCCAAATACAATACATTTTATCAGAGCAAAGCGGTAAATTAAAGCGGTAGAGTAAATGTTTCAAAAGTGTAATAATTTAAGGATGATATAATAGAAAAATGTGGTACTAGTGTGATATACTCATTTATCGATAACTGCATTCGAGAAAGGATGGAGAGTTGAAGGAAACTATCTTTAAAAAAATAGTGTTACTATTTTTTGCAATTGTTATTATTCCATGTATTTACTTAATAGTAACTTATATAGGTTTACCACAATTACATATAAAAAAAGACTGTTCAGAGTCAAGAAAATTTGTTCAGTCAATGGGATCAGGAATAAATATTGGAAATGCACTTGATTCATGTAACTGGGATTATATGTTTGTAACTGATACAGCTCCTCAGAGCTATGAAACATCATGGGGAAATGTTCGGGTTACAGATGATCTAATACAGATGATATCTGATAAGGGATTTAAAACAGTGCGAGTCCCTGTTACCTATATGAACCATATTGATGAAATGGGTAATGTGGATGAAGAGTGGCTAAAAAGAGTAGCAGAGGTTGTAGATATGGTCATAGCAAAGGATATGTACTGTATTATTGATATTCATCATGATACTGGTAATGATGGATGGATAAAAGCTTCTGAAGATAATTATGAATTAAATCATGAGAGAGTTACCAATATGATACTTCAGATAGCTGAGTATTTTAAAGATTACGATGAACATCTTATTTTGGAATCATTTAATGAAATGGTAGATGATGAGACTAAGTGGACAAAGGTCCCATATACATCTCTAAAGGTATTCAATAAATGGAATCAGTTATTTGTAGATACCGTCAGGAGTACAGGTGGTAATAATTCTGACAGATATATACTTGTTAATACTTATGCGGCAACTTGTAATGACAGAAATATATACTTTTTTGAAATGCCGGATGATACTGTAAACGATAGAATATTGGTTGGGGTGCATGGTTATACAAGTTATGATAATATGGATGAGTGCTTTGAAACTATACAGAAATTATATGACAGGGGCTATGCAGTTGTTATAGGTGAATTTGGTTCAACTGGAAATGCTGATTATGACAGAACTTATTACACCAGAGATTTTAAGAAATATTCTGATAGTATAGGTGCCTGTCCGATATTATGGGATGATGGAACAGGTGGAAAATCTTTGGATACAGGTGATATTACTAATTTTGCCATTATGAACAGAGTTGAATTATCCTGGTATTTTCCAGAAATAGCACAAGCAATTATAGAGTAGTCAGATAGGATTTATTAGTAAGTTATGTCAGGTATTAATATAATTAGTTTTATTAGAGATAACGGAGAAAAAACGGTAACTATAAAGGCATATATGTATTCCTTTTATTACCGTTTTATGGTCATGCATGTACCAATGAATAAGATATATTTACGTCTTGGGCAAAAGGATCTTGAATCTCCCGTAGAAGAGAGCGAAGAAAATCTTAGAATAGCCAAATTATATGCATTTCATGTAAATAGAATAACAGAACATTTACCTTGGGATGCAAAGTGTTTTGTAAGAGCACTTACACTTAAGAAATTACTGGGGCAGAAAAAAATTTCATGTACTATTTATCTTGGAATAAAAAAAGAAAATAATAATCTATCTGCACATGCCTGGTTAAGATGTGGACTGTTATATTTATCAGGTGGAACAGGACATGATTATACCACTGTGGGGCGTTATGGAACTGTATTTGAGTAATCAGTATCGTTAAGTAGTTTCTTTATTAAATTTGCATTTTTGAAGTGAAAAATGTATTAAATAAAGTAAATTAAAGTGAGATAGTATTGACGTAATAAAGTTTAAAAAGTATTATATATATGAATAGAAGATAAATCAAAAAATAGACAAATCGTAGGGTAAACCTGTTGAAAGACAGGGGCACAAAGCTATAGGGTCTGAAAGTTTGGAATGACGAGTATGATAGCCTGGCCGCAGATTGTTTTGGTCGGGCATTACTAGACTATGGTAATGTCTATTTTTTTGGTCTATTGGAAAATATGAAGGGGCTTTAACATTTTCTTATGCAGGAGGACAACGAATGAGAGAGACTAGGCAGTGCTTTAAGAGGAATGTGAAAGGTTTTATTGCGGGAATGGCATTTATATTTATTGGATTACTATTGATGCCACAGACATCTGTTAACAGTATAGCAGCTACTGATGAGGCTAAGGCTATTGTTAAGGAAGAACTTAAGGAGATGGTCCTTACTGCAGATGAGACTCACCACGACGTTTTAAAGTATAAGCTAACATGGAAAGAGTTATATGCAATATGGACAGATTTAGAAACGGGAGACTGTTATGATGCAGTTAATTGTTATGATACAATTGCCATACAGACAACTAGATCAGGTAATTATATAAGTACAATTTACTTATATATGCAATTTGGATCTTCTTTTGAAGAGAACTTTGCTACCTTTAATGCCAAGACACAGGAAATCCTTAGTGGTTTACAGTCTGGTATGACAGATGCTGATAAAGCTCTGTATATTCATGATGAAATCGACAAAATCACAAGTTATAAAAATATCGGATATGCATCCTATCATGCATGTGGACCACTTGTATATGGTCAGGCGATGTGTGAAGGCTATGCAAATGCATATATCTATCTTCTGTCTAAGGCCGGAATTACAGCATACGAAGGCGGAAGCAACAGCATGAATCATGCATGGGTATATGTAAAACTTGATGGTGAATTCTACAATGTAGATATTACATGGGATGATACCAGAAGGACTGGATCTACTCTTAATGGAGCATTTGATCATAAATATTTCCTGAGAACAGATTCAGAATTTACGTCTATGAATCATTACAGTTTCTACTGTATTGGTCATGATGATGTAACAGCTACATCATCTAAGTATAGTAACAGCTTTATACATAGTGTTGCAGGTTCTCTGTATTACTATGACGGATACTGGTATTATGCAGACGGCTCTTCAGTTAAATGTGCAACACTTACTGATTCTACAGGTAATGAAGTATTTACAGCAAGTGGTAATGTGCAGCTTGTAAGTATTACAGATGGAATTATAAGTTATAAGGTAGGCAGCACAGACTACACATACAATCTTGTAATGGGATCAAATGAAAAGACAGAAGAAGCTACAGTAGAAGAGCAGACAATAAATGCAAATATCGAAGAGTCTGCAACATCTGATTCTGCTACAACTGAAACTTCAACAAATACAGCTGTAACTACTACAGAGACAACTGCTAAATATTATCTTGTAAAAGAAGGCGGAAGTCGTACAAATTATAAAGCAAGTAACTATATTAGCCTTGGTGCAGGAACTATCAAGGAAGCTGTTAAAATACAAAATGATAGTGATGCTATAGAGGCAAATCTTGGGACAGTACCTGACTATTCATCTTATGTAACAGAAAATAATTATATTGAATGGTATTCAATTAAAAAAGAAAATGATGGCTGGCATGTAGATGGACAGATTATGACAAAAGAAACTACTACTGATGATTCTACAGAAGCTGTTAGTCCGGAAAATGTAAATAATTCATCAGAAGATACTGATACAACTGAGGATGCAGACACTGAAGAAAATGCAGACACTGAAGAAGATGTAGATACTCAGGAAGATACATCCAAGACAGAAGATAGTGAAAAAGAAGATACCACAAGTACAACAACTAATACATCCACAAATACATCAACTAGCACATCAACAACTACTACAGGTATTACAGCTAAGTATTATTTGGTAAAAGAAGGTGGAAGTCGTACAAATTATAGTTCAAGCAATTATATAAGACTTGGAAGCGGTACTATAAAAGAAGCCATAAGAATTAAGGATAATGAAGAAGCTATACTGGCAATTCTTCTTGATATACCTGATTATTCCAAGTATGTTAAAGATGGATATCATGTTGAATGGTATTCAGTAAAAAAAGAAGCCGATGGCTGGCATGTAGATGGTGAGATAATAAAAGATGAGATTGTAGAAGAAGTTGAAGAGGAAGAAGTAGAGGAAGAAGTAGAAGAAGTAGTAGAAACAGTAGTAGAAGCGACAAATGAAACTACAGAGGAAGCTACAGAAGAAAATACAGAAGCGACAGAAACTGAAACTACAGAAATTGATTTCTCAACATGTACAGTAGCTAAGTTCTATCTTGCAAAAGGTAGCAGAACTAATTACTCTGCAAGCAATTATATAAGTCTTGGAAATGGCTATATTGTAGAAGCTGTGAAGATACAAAATGATGAGGAAGCCATCATAGCAAATCTCGCACAGATACCTGATTATTCAAGTTATCTTACAGAGAATCAGCGAGTAGAATGGTATTCTATCAAAAAAGAAGCTGATGGCTGGCACGTAGACGGCCAGATAGTAAGCGAATAATAACTAATGATTTAGATAGCGGAAACCGTGATAAAATCGCGGGTTCCGCTATTTGACTGTATAAGATTATCATGCTAGAATTACAACGTTTTGAACCGTAATATAAGGCTCAAATCTATTTAATATAAGTTGGTTGGAGGGTTTATGTCAGCAATATATGGAGCAATTGATTTTGCAGGTCGTAGTATATCTGATGCAGAAATAGATATTTTAAAAAAGCCTTTTGAAAGATGCAGAATTGATAAATACACAGATAGAATTGATAGAAACGTATACATGGGATGCGGAAATCAATTCATTACAAAAGAATCAAGATTAGAAAAGCTGCCATATTATGATGACAAATCTTTTTTTGATGCAGATATGATTCTGGATAACAGACAGGAAATCGCATTAGCCCTCGGGATAAATAATACAGAAATAGAATCTCATCCAGATGCAGAGCTGGCCTATAAATATATACAGCTACATGGAGCAGATGGACTTAATGATCTTCTGGGTGCATATGCGTTTGTATATTATAACAGAGATAATAACAGACTTATGCTGACAGTAGATGCTGTTGGTAATAGATGTATTTATTATCGAATAGTCGGAACCACCTTTTATTATTCATCACTTATAGAATCACTAGAAAATATCGCACCTTCTACTATCAACAACAGATGGATGTCAGACTATATAGCCATGGACTCGCTTATAATGATTGATGAATTGGAAGAGACTCCAATAGCAGAAGTTAAGCGAGTTGCACCGGCATATTATGTAACATATGATGGCAACAATATTAATGCAATTCGTTACTGGGATGTTATAAGAGATAAAGGGGTAAGTAGTCTTAGATATAAGACAGATGATGAGTATAGAGAAGAATTTCGTAAACTGTTTTTTGATGCAGTTAAATGCGTACTTAGATCAGAAGATAAGACATCTATATTATTAAGTGGTGGATATGATTCCACAGCAGTAGCAGCAGTAGCAGCTCCTGAACTTGCAAAGCGTGGTCATAAATTATATTCATATACGTCAGTTCCACTTAAGGGGCTTGATACAGAGAGCAGAAATGGTGCATCTGTAGACGAATCACAGGATGTTCTTAAGACAAAAGAAATATATCCTAATATTGAATGTGATTTTATGGATCTTAAGGATATAAAACTATGGAAAGACAGATCCAATATAATGAAAACACTTGAGATGCCATATAAGTCAATTCAGAATCTGTTATGGGTAAAACAGGCATATGTAAATTCTATGAATATAAATTCAAGAATATTGCTTATGGGTGAAATGGGTAACACGACAATTTCATATGGCAATTACAAACTGTATGTATATGATTTATTAAGGCACGGACATATAATTAAGATATTTACTGATACAAGAGCTTTTTGTCATAAAAATGGTTATGATACCAAATATTTTTTGAAATGCTTTTGGAAAGATGTATTTACCAGGAATGTAGTAAAAAGAGATCAATTATATGGTGATTCTTATGTTAATAAAAAGACTATAGAAAAATATGGAGTATTTGAAAGACTCAGTGCTAATGAAAACGGTTATAACAAAGCAGGAAAAAGCTATCTGTCAGAGAGAAAACTTATAAATGAACTGTTTGCATTTAGACAAATAGGTGAGCTAAATACTAAGCTGTCTCTTGAAACAGGTGTAATAATGCGAGATCCTACTAAGGATAAAAGAATTGTAGAATTCTGCATGAGGCTGCCAATTAAAATATTCCAGAATGGTGCTGAGTGGAGGAGGCTCGTTAGTATATATCTTAAAGATATCATGCCGGAACATGTTCTTAAATCCAGTTTCAAAGGAATGCAGAGTGCAGATTTTAAGAGCAGGATGGCTATGGAGATAGAAGACTTTAAAAATGATGCAAAAGAGCTTATAAAAAAAGCAGATAAAAACCCGAATCTTAAGAAAATAATTGACGTAAAAAGGCTTGAAAATGACATAGAAAACATAAGTGATTTTGGGAAACTAAATTCATTTGAGGTTAATAGATTGGTATATACTATAGTATTTGTTGAATACTACTTAAATAAATATTAATTATTACAAATTTGTTGGAATCCTTGATATAGAGAATTAAAAAGGTACAATAAGTATATAAAATAATTCTTATGAAAAAGGAGAACATAGGTATGAAGAAGTGGAATGCACCAGAAATGGAAGAACTATTAATCAACGCTACAGCAAATGGTGCTGAGAAGAGTAATGATTTTGATGGAGAATGGCAGCAGATTGATGGTAAGTGGTATTTACCAGGTTCTGGAAAGGCTAGTAACTAATTATCATTATTGATTAGTAAGTTTAAGGTCGTGTATCTATATGCACGACCTTTTTTCAATGTAAAGGATTATATACAGTATGAATGATAAGATATCCGTTATAGTTCCTATGTATAACGTAGAAAAATATATAGCCAAATGTCTTGAGTCTGTTATGGGACAGACATATAAGAATATAGAAATCATTGTAATAGATGATGGCTCTACAGATGGAAGCCTTGATATATGTAATTCGTATGCACAGAAGGATTCAAGACTAACTGTAGTCCATCAGGATAATAAAGGAGTATCAGCAGCCAGAAATAAGGGGCTTGAGTTGGCTACTGGAGATTATATAGGTTTTGTTGATTCTGATGATTATCTAGAACCTGAAATGTATAGTATTCTTATGGATCTCATTAAAGAAAATGATGCTGAAATAACAGCATGTGCGTATAGGAAAGTATCGCCTGATGGAACATATGATAGGGATTTTGGTGATGATACAATAAACGTATATAAGGGAACAGATATGTTCAGAGCTTATGTTACTAATTCTTGCATATCACCAGCAGTTGGGACCAAACTATATAAAAGAGAAATATTTGATGGTATAAGATTCATAGAAGGAATCATATATGAAGACAAGGATGTTATAAGTAGAACATTTATTAAGTGTCAAAAGGGCGTATTCATAAACAAATCGCTATATAATTACAGAACTAATCCTGACAGTCTTACACATCATGACTACACAGATAAGACTATTAGAGATTATGTTCAGACTATAGGTATACAGCTTGATATAGTCCAAAATAATCTTAGTATAAATGATTATATTTTTTCTGCAGGAACAACATATATGATATTACTAAATATGTATTGTAATATATATAATAAAACTGATTTAAAAGCAACAAGAGATTATATTGCAAATGAAGCCGCTAAATATGTCAGCTATACAAAAGAGTTCATTAAGATAAGAAATCTTTCTAAAAAAGATGCCAACATGATCAGATTATCATTTATCTCTTTTAAGCTATACAGATTTGTTCTTAAGGTAAGGCAGAAACTAGGAATATAAATTCTTTCTTATAGCAAAATATTTATGATTAGTATTGGAGTTTATTTATGTATAAATATCGTGAATTCGGTTTTAATATAGAGTCATTTAAAGAAATATTAGAGGCACCTGTAGCAGATTTTGAAGGCACAGCTGATGTAGTAATACATGAAGAAGTTTTTTCCGAGGAACATCAAAAACTCTTTGATGGAATGAAAGATGAAATCAATCAGATGACGAGTGTTTCCAAAGATGAGATTATAATTGCTCATAAAGATTACGGTATATTTGCATTTAGAAATGGAAACAGTATAGGATGTCAGCTTCTTGATACATGTACTACAGAGAGATTTACTATTTTTATGAACTGTTTTGCCATTGCACATTTGATGATACAGAGGAGAGAAGTGGCTATTCATGGAAGCGGATTAGAATATAAAGGTAAGGGTATTATTATATCTGGAGTCAGCGGAGCGGGCAAATCATCTATAGCAGAAGAACTGCTTGGAAGAGGCTGCGGATTTCTGTCAGATGATCTTATTAGAATACTGCCTCAGGATAATGTGAATTATATATGCCCTGCAAATCCAGAGAGAAAGCTGTGCATAGATACTGCAGAAAAATACAATTATGATGCATCAAAGCTCAGAAGAGTTATAGATGAAGATAGAGAGAAGTATTATCTTACTGAGAATGACAAATATGTAGATAAACTAATAAAAGCAGAGCTATTCATAATACTTGATGTTGCTGATATTCCTGAAGTTGAGGTTCAGGAGATTACAGGCGGAGATAAGATCAAACAGATTATGGAATGCCTGTTTAGGCTTAGTACTTATATCAGATTTGGGCAGGAGCCTGCATTATTTATGAAGATAATGAGTCTTGCAAATCAGATACATATGTATAGAATAATTAGACCGTCAAATGGTGATACTATTTCTCAGAGAGCGGACATTATTCTTGATACACTTGAGCATATCTGATAACATTATTATGGCTTTGAGGGGATATTTATTCAAAGGATAAAATATATGCAGGAAGTTAATAGTAATAATTATTGGGATAGCAAATCAATAGAGATATTCTTAGGGCTTATTGGAGCATCTATAAATCCAGATAATATAGATGGCGCAGTTAAGAACCTTGATATAAAAAGCATCGATTGGAAAGAGGTATTTGAGGCTTCCAGAATAAATGGAACAAATGCATTGATGCTACCTGTAATTCAATATATACAGGAACAATACAATATAATAGATGATGATATTTATGATATGTGGAAGCTTACAACCAGAGGAATTATGGTATATGAACTTCCTAAATATACAGCAATTCGCAGAATTGTAAATGCGGCAGGAGACAAGAATATTCCTATAGTCTTTTTTAAGGGCATGATTCTGGCTGATCTGTATCCTAATTATCTCTATAGATCCAGTTGTGATTCAGATATATATGTGGATAAAAAAGATATAAAGGCTTTTGAGCAGCTGTTGCAAGAGCTTGGATATAAAAAGAAAGTTTCATCATCCAAGGAAGAAGTTCAGGTATATGAAAATAGTGATGCAACACATATGGTAGAAGCTCATACCTGTCTGTGGGAAGATTATAAGGGACCTAGGATGAATATTCTAGAAGGTCTTGGACTTACAGATGCAGATACATTTATCAATATGAATGCCTGTGGAATAGATATCACAACACTTGGACATGAGGAGCATCTTATATATCAGCTGTTCCATATAATTAAGCATTTTAGCCTTAATGGAATTGGAGTTAAGTATCTGATAGATATAACATTATTTGTTAACAGATATTCGAGTCAAATAGATGCAAGGGACTTTTGGGACAAGATTGACAGACTTGGATATACCAAGTTTGCAGAATACTTTTTCTATATATGCCATAAATATCTAGGAATGACAGATGATATTTACGCTTATAGAAATCCTGTAATAGGTGATGATATCTTAAACTTTATAGTTGATCTTATAAGCGTTGGTAACATCAATGAAAGAGAAGCTGGATGGCAGATAATGGGAGCCATGGAAGCGTATTTTACAGGTAATGAGCGCATATCTGATTCTAGATTCAAGAGGAAGATGCAGATGATATTTCCATCAGTAAAGGCTCTTCCAAAGGTATATGATTATGCCAAAAAGTATCCGGTATTATTGCCTGTTGCCTGGTTACACAGGGATATTAAATTTATAATCAAAAAGATAACTCAAAAAGATAATGTTTATGGTGTTACAGAAAAAATTGATGTGGCTGAGAACAGACTATATCTCATCAAGCATCTGGGACTTGCAGATGCAATAAAAGATGAATGCAGAGATGATGATTAAAAAAACTACTCCGACTTAATGCTACGCATTTGAAGTCGGAGTAGTTCACTTATTTTTGCTATTTAATTGAATAATATATTGGCAGCAGAAAACTGTATAGGCTGTATGTAAAGGCATTTACAGACTTCATGAATTTCGAATTCTTGCCAGTATAGTCTTTATAATATTTGTTCTGTTTCCAATCTGGAAAAGTAGTATTAAGCGTATCCCAGTTAGCTTTAAGTGCTTTGCGCCTGTCAGCTGAGTCTTTTATTCTGGCCATTCTGCCCATTGAACTGCATAATAGAATTCTGATATACAGAAATTCAAGAGCATCTCTGTATTCTGCAAGAAATCCTTTCTGCTCATAGAAGTTATATATGTCATTTAATATATCTATAATCTGCATGGTCTTAAGTGTCTGATGGTTATTTATAGAACTTCCACGCTGAACATAGTGTACATAGGCTCCATCAACATATTCAATCTTATTTAGGAATGGAACTATTTTGCAATAGAAGTTGACATCTTCATAAATAAGCCCTGATGGAAATCTTACACCTGTACTTAGAAGCCAGGATGTTTTGTAGATTTTGTTCCATACTACGGAGCGGCCATTCATTATGAGTTCTTTGTTATCAGTAATAACTTCACCAATTTCAGTATCTTCTGATGTTTCATAGGTATGATGCAGGTTGCATTCAACTATTTCGGCATTTGTAGATACAGCTTTGTTATACATATTTTCAAACATATCGGTATCTACATAATCATCTGAATCAAGGAAACCTACATATTCTCCATGAATATGCTCGAAGGCATAATTTCTGGCATCTGAGAGACCTGAATTTGGCTTGTTTAATATAGTTATTCTGGAATCTTTTGCGGCATATTCTTCCAGAATAGAAAGGCTATTATCTGTTGAACCGTCGTTAACAGCGAGTATTTCTATATCTTTGAGCGTTTGATTTATAAGAGAATCAAGACATTTAGGCAGATAGTCTGCAACATTATATACAGGAACGATAATGCTTATTTTTACGTTTTCTGTTTTTGTTTCACTCATAAAAAAGACCTCTTTACAAAAATAAAATGCCAGCAGCTTAGCTGACATTTTAATAATTTTAGTTTTTATATTAGATTTATAAAATAATAAATATAAATCTATACCACATTATAATGAAAACATATGTGGTTATGCAAGTTCCACGAAATTGTTTTGCTGTAACTGATTGATAAAAGCAACAATTCCATTTAGACAAGTTTCCTCATCTACATCATATATTTTCTGCATTTTATTCAGGATATCTCCAATAGTTGTCTCTGATTGAATACACTCCCAAATATCAACTGCTGTCCCCTTCAGTAGAAAATACTTGCCTGATTCAAAATCTACTATGACTTTATCGCCAGCCATATCGGTAATATCAAGCTTTTTCAATAATCTTACCTGTGTTTCCTTATTCATATAACCTCTCCAACTAACTAATTACAAGGGCACAGCAATTAAATTTCATAACCAATACAATAAACGAAAAATTTATACATACTTAGTAAGCCTTTAAAATAGTGCCTTGTCAAAAACTACGAAATTTATTATAACATAAAGTATTGCTATTACAATGAAAAAAGTTGTATTGAAAATAATTGCGGTTATAATATCATTAAATAATATTGAAAAAGGAATTTTGTTTTGGAAGTAAATAAGGATATGGTAATTCAGTTTATTGAATTACAGAGAAGAGGCCTTGGTCTTAAGAAGGCGGAAGTTAATTTTGATAATTGTGACTGGGATATACTTATAAGGCATAGTTACAGAAATAAGACAACAATGCTTATTAATAATGCGGTCAATAAAGAACGCATGAATTATGATATAGATGAACATACACTTTCAGACTGGAATAATCTATCCAGACAGCTCTTTTTCAGAGGAATAAGGCAACTGTCAAGGTATAAAGAGATTATGAAAATGCTACAGGACAATGATATTAAGCCTGTAGTGTTGAAAGGATACGCGCTTGCACAGCTATATCCTGATATAATTCAGAGGTACAGTAGCGATCTTGATATCAAATTTGAAGAGTCAGATAAAAAAAGAGTGACTCAGTTGTTCAAGAATTTTGGCCTTAAGCATGATATCGACGATAGCAAAGAAAACGTATATATTTTTTATGATGACAGTATTAGTATAGAAGCTCATTTTACATTATGGGAAGACTATGAAGGGCGTAATATTAATGTCCTTAAAAGAGAACATTTAGATGATCCACGGACTATTATACCTGTACATCTTGGAGAGAGTGATATGCCAGATGGTTATTATGGATACACACTTGGAGTTACAGAACATTTGATACTTCAGATGTTCCATGTTATCAAGCATTTTATTCTGGAAGGAATAGAAATTAGATATATGGTCGATCTCACACTCTTTATTAACAAATATGCCAGTGAGATTGATTTTGACAGATTCTGGAGAGTTATGTCAGATATGGAATTTGAAGAATATACTGTAATTTATTTTTCAGAATGTATTAAATTCTTTGACATGACAGAGAAGGCGTTAAATGGCAAAAAGTTCAGGCTTGCAGATGATGAATACGCTTTTTTGAATGATATGATGATGGTTGGCAAACAGAGCCTTGATGATACATCAAGTTTTAGTATGCTTGGAATTCTGGGGCCATATGTAAATGGCGGCAAGAAACCTGCCATTGATAAAAAGGGAAGAGTTTTGGATGCTCTTTTCCCATCGGCAGAGAATATAGATAAAAAGTACGGATATTGTAAGAAATATCATTGTCTGTTGCCTGTAGCATGGGTTCACAGAGCATTTAGGACGATATTTATGAAGATTACGAGGGGGAATAAGGTGTATGGTGCATCAGATAAGATAAAGGGTGCAGAATACAGAATCAGCATGATGCAGAACGCAGGAATGCTCAGAGAATAATAGATAATCGTAATTGGAGAATTATTAGTGGTAGTACCAGTAGTTACAATTATTGTTCCTGTATATAATGCAGGGCAATACCTTGGAAGATGTATAGATAGCCTTTTGAACCAGACTTACAATAAATCAGACAATCTCGATATCATTGTAATTGATGATGGTTCATCAGATAATACCCAGATGGTCGGAGAAAGCTATGCTAAGGCGCATAGTAATGTTAATTATTACAGAACTGACCATGTGGGTGTATCATCTGCGAGAAATTACGGGCTTGACCTCGCCAGAGGAAAATATGTAATGTTCACAGACGGTGATGATTATGCTGAGAGAGAATATGTTGAGAAAATGGTTCATGAACTTGAAGCTGATGACAACATGATAATGTCAGTTTGTAGTTATAACCGCATTATATGGAATAGAAGTTATAGCGTTGAACATCTCATACCATCTGGAATCCGAACATCAAGAGATTATCTTGTTGATACTCTTAAGAATCCAGGTCATCACTATTTTGGGGTTGTATGGAACAAGATATTCAGGATGGATATAATACGTGAGCTTGGGCTTAAGTTCAAGGATTATATTACACTTGGAGAAGATTTTGTTTTTGGCCTTGAATATCTAAGGCATTCAGGATATGTATCTGTAATAGATGATAAGCTCTATAATTACTGTTATGGTCATTCTGACAGTCTTTCAAGAGTATTGCAAAAAGAGATTGATGACTGCCGTGATGAAATGAATAACCGCAGACATATTTTTGAGGAATATGTCAAAAGCTTTGAGACTGAAGGTATTTATAATAAATACGAAAAAATAATATACAGATATTGGATAGTTTTTTATAACAGGCAGTTATATTCATGTAAGCATGATTATAAGTGGAATAGCGCTGATATAAATAATTGGATGAGCGAACTTGAAAATGAGAAGCTCATAATAGAGGCTAAAAAAATAGTATCTCCTTTTTACATAAGGAGACACTATTACTTATTTACTATTGATCAGTCATTAAAGAAAAAAATCAAAAAGATAATACATTTATTTAGCAGGTAACAGGGAGCTGTATGATAAATCTGGTGCCCTTATGGTGCTCGGGATCAGATTCACAGCTGATTGTTCCGTCATGTATGGAAATGATTTTTTGGCATATAGATAATCCAAGACCTGCACCAGAATTTGAAGTAGGAGTCCTTGAAGTATCTACCTTGTAGGAGCGGTCAAATATATGTGCAAGATCTTCATGTGATATGCCTTCTCCGTCGTCAGCAACTGTTATTATTACTTTATTACCAGCTATAGATGCTGAGAGCGTTATAGATGCGTCTGACGAAGTGTGCTTGAGCGCATTATTGAACAGATTATCAAGAACTCTGTTCATCTGCTGAGGATCTATTGATATCAGATAGTCAAAGTTTTCTGGAACATCCAGTATCAGCTTTCGTCCATCATATTTGGAATCAGCTTCACACAAAAAGAAGAAATCTTCCAAAAATGGTCCGCAAGGAATATCCTCTTTTTTTAACATCTTATCTCCTGAGTTATCAAGTCTGGTTAATAAGAAAATATTGTTGATCATTGTCTGCAATGCATCTGTTCTTTCGTGAATAAGATGGATTGCCTTTTTTTGTTCTTCAGGTGAAATATCAAGATCAGATTCAAGATATTCAACTGCATTGTGAATAGCAGTAATAGGTGATCTTAAGTCGTGTGATATATTGGCAAATATTTCATCACGCTCTTTTATAATGCCGGCCATCTTTTGGTTTGCATCAAAAAGAGCATGAGACAGATCCTCTACAGAAAGGGAAGGATCTGTATATTCATTTTTGATATTCTTTTCAGACATGTTGTGATTCTCCTGGTAGTAATAAGTTAATGAGGTATTATGAACTTATAACCTTTTCCATAGTTTGTCTCGATACAGTTATCGAGACCTTTATAATTCTCGAGCTTTTTCCTGAGTCGGCTCGCCATAACCATGATAGAACGTCTGTCAGATTCCTGATACACATTCCATATTTTGCGTCCAATTTCTTCAAATGTGATTATCTTATTAGGGTTTGAAACCAGATAATATAATAGCTCGTATTCTCTATTGGATAGCTGAATTTCTTCGGTCTGATTATAGTAGACCTTATGATTAGGCAGATCCAGTTTGAGCGGAGGATATGAAATTGTATTTGAGTTGGCAGAAGAGGATCCTTTCCTGAGCTGTACAATTATTCTTGCAGATAATTCCTTAAGACTATATGGCTTAACGAGATAATCGTCAGCACCAGAGAGAAGACCAGTTACCTTGTCATCGTCACTATCCTTGCCAGTGAGGAATATAATAGGTGCTTTTGAGAACTTTCTAATCTGAGGAAGTGCTGTAAGACCATCAACATCCGGCATCATGATATCTAAGAGGATGCAGTCTGGATGACTACTTTTAAGAGATTCCAGAGCAGGTGCAACGCTTTCAAATATCAGAACTTTATAGCCTTCTTTTTCAAAATAGCTCTTATTTAGCTCCAGAACATCTTTATCATCATCAATTAGCATCAGTAGACTCATATAATTACATACTCCATTTCAAAATGAATCTTAACAAAAATGATATTCTTTACAATACATATTTTAAAAATAAAAAAAATATGATATGGTTTCATCTTGGGTGCGAATATCTTTTGCAGATATGTACCATTATAATACAAGAACTATAGACAGGAAAAGTAGGGTTATGAAAACTAAGATAAAAAAATACATCAATAAATACAAGCAGGAAAAGAGCAGAGGACGTAATTATTTCAAGTGGCTTACGGATTATACAAAGCCATATATGTGGAAAATAATAGCTCTAATGGCTATCAGTATAGCCATGACTTATGTCAGTATTTATTATGCTATTATTTCCCAGAAACTTGTCGATCTTGCAGGTGAGGGAATTACTGATAAGAGAGTAATTATAATCTATATGTTCCTGATATTTTTCCAGCTGGGTGTTAATGCTGTGACAGATCTTGCCCTTGCAATGATCAATGAGAGATATTCATTTGGTATTAGAAAACAGGTATATGACAAGCTCCTTAGATCATCATGGCTGGGAACACAGAAGTTCCATACAGGTGATATGATGACCAGAATGACAAGTGATGCTGGTAATATCGCAAATGGTATGGTCAATGTCATTCCTAACATTATTGTACTTATGGTTCAGCTCATTTCAGTATTCATAACCTTTTATATTTATTCACCATTCCTTGCAGTATCTGCTCTGTGCCTTACACCTATGGGGCTTCTCGCTGCATATGTTCTGGGACGTAAGCTCAAGAAATTACAGGAAAATGTACTTAGGACTGAGACAGCATACAGATCATTCATACAGGAGAGTCTTGCTAATATCATGGTTGTAAAGGCTTTTTCGAATGAAGAGTCTTTTTCTGAGCAGCTTGTAAAACTGCGTGAAGAGAGATTTTTCTGGGTATGGAAAAAAAGTAAGATGAGTACTCTTACCAATACTGTAATGATGGCAACTTTTAATATTGGTTCCATGCTGGCTTTTTTATATGCTGCTTACGGTATTTCAAAAGGCGAGATAACATTTGGTACTATGACTCTTTTCCTTACTCTTTTTAGTAAGATACAGGCGCCTATCATAAGTCTAGCAAGTCAGCTCCCTGGAGTTGTTTCTATATTTGCTTCTGCAGGACGAGTTATGGATATTCAGGATATAGCTTATGAGAAGAGACTAGAAGAAGTAACTATGGAGGGTTCTGTTGGTGTTGAAGTAAGAGCGGCATCATTTGCATATGCAGAAGACAATGTGCTTGAGGACGTTAATTTTGAAATTAAGCCATCAGAATTTGTAGCTATAGTAGGTAAGTCGGGTATAGGTAAGACTACGCTTATAAGGCTACTTATGAGTTTTGTGGATGCTAGAAGTGGTGATATTACATACAAGGACAACTATGGACATCAGACACCTGTAAATGCATCTGTAAGATCATTTATTTCATATGTACCACAAGGTAATACACTTTTTTCTGGAACAATTAGAGACAATATTCTTATGGGCAAGATGGATGCTACAGAAGATGAAATAAATGAAGCACTGGAAATGGCTGTTTGTAATGAATTTATAGGAAGACTTCCTAATGGACTAGATACAGTTATTGGAGAAAAAGGTGTGGGTCTTTCTGAAGGTCAGGCACAGCGTATCGCAATAGCAAGAGCGCTTATCAAGAAATCTCCATTTATGATACTTGATGAAGCAACATCAGCACTTGATGAAGATACAGAGCTAGAGCTTTTAAAGAAGATTGGAAACATGAATCCAAAGCCAACATGCCTTCTAATAACTCACAGACGCAGCATACTACAGTATTGTTCAAGAGAAATCAAGATTTCTGATAAACATGTATATGTAAGCTGATAGATATTGGTAATAGTAAGTTTTGGGTTTGTAAGGATTATTAGATGAACGAAGTATTTAAAATGAGGATTGCAGATATTGTAGTTGATGTTATTGGTAATCCAGATTATTTGCACGAAAGATACAGAGATTTTGAATGCCCTGAAAATGAAGATGCCAAAGTGAAAATGACCTTTTCTGAAGGGCCTCTTCCGCATATTCCATTTTCTTTTTCCAGGAAGTGGACTAAAATGGGAATCTTTAGGATTTACAGAAAAGGTAATACCTGGTATCAGTTTTTTCCATATCAGAAACACCGCGGCGTAAGGCTTGTTGAAATAAGTGATAATTTTCATGATGTTACATTTTATCTGTGTGACAAGTTAGATAGCAGGTTTGTCAGAGATTATGGAAGAGATAAATATCTTGAGAGTATGAAGGGAATACTACTCAATCTGATGCAGGAAGCCTTTTTCAATATGATTTTGTTTGAAGATGGAATGTCTATTCATTCTGCAAGCCTTATATATAATGACAGGGGTATTATATTCAGTGCACCTTCTGGAACAGGCAAGAGCACCCAGTCCAATATGTGGCATGATATGTATGGTTATGAGATTCTTGATGGTGATACTACTATTTGTAGGAATATAGATGGAAAGCTTATGATATATGGACTTCCGTGGTGCGGAACATCCAATTTATATGTTAATAAAAGTATCCCTTTAGATACAATTGTATTCCTGTCACAGGATAAGGAAAATCATATAATTGAGCTAAATATGATGCAGCAGATACAGTACCTGTATGCATCTTCATTTAGCGAGACATGGGATGATGAGATGGCACAGCTTAGAACAAAGGCTGTTGAGCATATATTAAATGGTGCCCAAATAGTGGGATATGCATGCAATATGGAAAAAGAAGCAGTAGATACGTTGAGAAACTATATTGATAACAGGCTTGCATAACACTTCAAAATAAAGCGATATAGGAAACTAACCAAATTGATAGCTTTGTTTGCTTATAATATTTGAAATATGATTGATTTTAAGATAAGGAATTTGCTAATATGAGAAATGCTTGGAATTATATAATTTATAATAGGGAGAAATATAATGAAGAAAGTGTATGAGAAACCTGAATTAAACGAATCAATGAATGGTACACTTGAAGGCGTTTATGCATGCTATGGTTATGATTATAACTATAGTTGCGGCGGTTATGATTACAATTATAATTGTAATCAGCAGAATGATCAGCCATCTAGTGGAACTACAACTGTAGAACAGTACAATACAAATTCAGGAAAAGAAAGTTGTTGGAGTTGGAAAATTACATTTAGCGGATGCTGGGGATGGATTATTAGATGGTTCTAATAGTAATTTGATATAATATAATTACTATAGCTAATAAAAATGATGTAAAACCAACAGGCGTCGGCGTAAGCTGGCGCCATAACTATTTGAGAAAGGTATTTGTTATGAGATTAAATCCAGAATATTCTGTTTGTGAAGTGTCAGGAAAGTCATTTCTGGTACCAACAGGATCTAAGACTATGGATGTTAATAAGATGATGGACCTTAATGGTTCTGCACTTTTTATTATCAATGAACTCAAAAAAACAGAGCTGACTTATGAGCAGCTTCTGACTAAGATGCTGGATGAATATGATGTTGACAGAAGTGTTGCGGCTGCAGATCTTAGTGAGTTTATAGAAAAAGCAAAAATGGCAGGTATTATCATATCATGATGGAACAGTCAGGTAATTATGAGGATATGATACATACAGATGAATGGATGCCAATTTATCTAAAAGGTCTTGAAAATGGACAGAAGATTAAGATTGGACCATTTGGTTTTAGTATGTATCCGCTTCTGGTAGGTAATAGAGACAGTCTTGTTCTGACACAGATCGACAGACCGCTTAAGCGCTGCGATATATGTCTGTATAGAAGAGATAATGGAATATATGTTACCCATACAATACATCATATTGATGAAAACGGCATATATTTTGTTGGTGAGAGTCAGAGAGGTATTGAGGGACCTTTAAGACAGGATCAGGTGCTGGCTGTTGCAGAGAGCTATATCAGAAGAGGCATTGAATATTCGTGTGATAGTCCATCTTATAAGTTATTTCATGAGATTTGGATGTTACTAAGGCCAGCAAGACCATTGCTGATAAAGATATATAGAAAAATAAGAGGATTTTAGAGAAGTAGTGATTTAAATTATCATTGCTTCTTTTTTATTTCCTAGTAAATAAAAAATCACTCCGTGCAGGATGAGCACCTTTCGGAAATGAAATAATATTTCATTTTATGATTAAAAAACGGAATAAAAATGATAATAATACTAAAAATGATTATTTTATACAAAAAATTTAAATATTAAATGGAATTCATTAATATGCCTCAATCCCAGTATGTATGGTATTTTGATACGAAATAGTTCAAAAATTCAAACATAAATAAAATATTAATAAAAAATTAAAAAAGAATAAAAATCCGCTATTTATGAGGGTTTTGAGGGAAATATGACTACTGGTACAGTTTTCTTACATTATAATGCAAAAAAATTTCATTTTATGATTGGTTTTATGATTTATTTTTTGATAAAATCTTTTCTGTGCATGATTTTAGGGAAGTTAAGCACGCATTGTATATGAAAAAGGTTATTAGTCATAGAAAGTTTAGAAGAATCATATATTTCTGGCTGAATTACCGTTGGATGGATAATTCAGCTATCTGGAAATATAGGGAATGCGGAGGAATAGGATGAAAAAACTTCTAATGGTGGCTTCTTCTGGTGGACATATGGAGGAACTGACCAGGTTAAAAAAACTGACTGAGAAGTATGAGTGTTGTTGGGTGACAGAAAGAAATAACTTTCAAAAGTATGGGAAGGTAAATGAGATTCAGTACTATGTATCTCAGATTAACAGAAGGGAAATACTTTTTCCTATTAAGTTTGTTACTCTTTTCATAAGAGCTTTATTTATTTTGATCAAGGAGAAACCGGATTGTGTAATATCAACAGGGGCGCTGATATCATATCCATTTTGCCGCCTTGCCAAAATGATGGGGAAGAAAGTTATTTTCATCGAATCCTTTGCCAGAGTCCAGGATTTATCACTGACTGGAAAATTACTATATAAGCACGTCAACAGGTTCATAGTCCAGTGGCCTGAAGTAAAAGAAAAATATGACGATGCTGTTTTAGGGGGCGGTGTATTTTGATTTTTGTTACGGTGGGAACTCAGAAGTTTCAGATGAATAGACTTTTAAAAAAGATGGATGAATATGCCAAAGATCATCCTGATATAAAAGTCGTAGTGCAGTCCGGCCATTCTGATTATGTTCCAAAATATTGTGAGACATATCAGTTTATGGACAGACCAAAATTTGAAGAGTGTATTAATAACTGCTCTGTTCTGGTATCACATGGAGGAGTTGGGACTATCATGGAAGGTATCAGAAGACAGAAGCCGGTAGTTGTTGTTCCAAGACTTAGGGAATTTGGTGAGCATGTGGATGATCATCAGATGGAGGCAGCTATGGCTTTAAAGCATAACAGATGTATTTTGCTATGCATGAATATTGATTTTTTGGATTATATTGTAGATAATGCCATGGATTATAAATACAATATTTTCCAGGAGCCAATTCACAGGGTTGAAGACCTCGTTCTTGAATGTATAGAGGACGATAGCGATGTTCAGCCTAGAAAAGGCTTTTTTGGTTCTATCAAAAATATACTTGGGATGTTCGAAAAAGATGACTCAGAAATAAAACAGAGTCAGGATAATAAAGCTATTATCTGATTTGATAGGACTATGAGGAGAGAAAAAGTTGGGTCAGAGAGTTTATAAGAATAGAAGAAGCAGACTTATGGAGCGTTATCCACTGGCTGCTATTGATATTGTAAGTATTCTTTTGGCGTTTATTGTTGCATTTGTACTAAGATTTAAGAACGGCTATGAATCTGACATTAGTGAATTGTCGCTTTATCAGTACATGTGCGTTATGCTGATGTTTTGTTCAATTATGTATTCAATGTTTGTTGAGTGGAATGTTGGTTTTTTTGCTAGAAAATGGAAAGAGGAACTTATTGAAGTTGTGAAGTATTCATTTGCACTTCTTGTTCTGGGTAGTGTATTTTTGTTTTTAACACATAATGCATATATGTTTTCAAGATCTGTAATGCTATACTTTGCTATGTTCAACGTAGTTATTAACTACGGGCTCAGACTCCTATATAAGAGTTGGGAGCTTGAATCCATAGCGAGAAATCCAGATAAGAGTGACAGAGTCATGGTCATCACGAGTTCTAAATATGCAGATACTCTGATGAATAAAGTCATGCAGAATAAGTCATGGCATTTTAAGATTTGCTCAGTTGCTATACTTGATAAAAATGAAGTTGGTAAGAAATATCAGGATGTAACTGTTATTGCAAACAAAGACAATTTGTATGATATTGTTCGCCAACAGGCTTTAGACGTTGTATTTATATATCTTCCGGAAATGGATCACGTCAGTGCCGGCGAAATGATAAATGAATTCGAGCTGATGGGCATTACATGCAGTTATTGTACTGAAATACCAGGCCTTGACAAGAAAAATGAAGTATCCAGCAGCTTTGCGGGATATAGCGTTATATCTTTTTCAAAGCAGTACAGAGATTACAGACTGGTTGCTATTAAAAGGGCAATGGATATTGTAGGAGGTCTTGTAGGTCTTATTATTACAGGTATTATTATTCCTTTTGTTGCAATTGCAATCAAGCTTGAATCACCTGGGCCTGTATTTTTTGCCCAGACAAGAATAGGCAAAAATGGTAGACGTTTTAAGATATACAAATTCAGATCTATGTATATAGATGCTGAGGATAGGAAAAAGGAACTGGCAGACCAGAATGAAGTTGAAGGCCTTATGTTCAAAATGGAAAATGATCCAAGAGTAACCAAGGTTGGAAAATTTATCAGAAAGTTCAGTATAGATGAACTTCCACAGTTCTATAATATCCTTATTGGTGATATGTCACTTGTTGGTACAAGACCACCTACATGTGATGAATTCAGCCAGTACAATAATTATTACAGAAGACGCCTTGCAATTACTCCTGGTCTTACTGGAATGTGGCAGGTAAGTGGTAGGAGTGATATTGATAATTTTGACGAAGTTGTAAGACTGGATCTTGATTATATTGATAACTGGTCGATTGGACTTGATATCAAGATATTATTTGAGACAGTTGGAGCCGTTATAAATGGAAGAGGCTCTAAATAACATTAAAATATATGATTTAATCTGAGACTATAAACTATTTATAGTCTCTTTTTCTTTTTATTTAAGAAATATAGTATTATAACTGTGTTATAATTATTTTGATAGTTTATACTCGGTATATCGGCGATAATTCTATCCATAGGTTATGTAGAAGAGGTTAAAAATGCTTTTTATTAAGACTGATAAATTAAAGCCAGGAATGAGAATTGCAAGGCCTATATATAACAAACAGGGAGTCCTTTTGTATGATCGTGCTGCTGTAATAAGAGATATGCAGAGCATAGAGAATATAAAAGGTTTTGGCCTTATTGGCCTTTTTATACTAGAACCTGCAGAACCTGTGCCTCCTATGACGGAGCAGGATATAGAATTTGAGCGATTTCAGACTATGATGACATTCCAGATAAGGGATGAGCTTAATGTAATATCTCGTGTTCACAGAACTTCTAATTTTTCAAATATAACTGCAAATATTATCAAGAGTTATGGCTCTATGGATACCAAGCTTACATTTACGCAGAGCCTCAGGAGTAAAGAAGACTTCTTGTTCAAGCACAGTCTCAATGTGGCGATTCTGTGCGCAGTTATAGCTCACAGGCTCAAATTAACAGCTACTGAGCAGAATGAAGTTGTTATGGCAGCTATTGTGCATGATATTGGAAGACTGGATGTACCGCCAGAGATAATAGCTAAGCGTAATCATAATCAGGAAGAAAGAGATATGATAGCCCACAAAGAAGTGGAAGGCTATAAAATTATAGATGATGCCCTTGTTGCATATCCAAATGTCAGAAAGATCTGTTCACAGTCTCAGGTAGTTCTGAAACAGTATAAAGATAATGGTTTTGGAGATTCCAATAAGATGTCTATGGCAGCCAAAATACTGACTGTAGCAGGAAATTTTGATTTGGAGACGGCTGTTCAGCTGGATGTTCCGCCTAATTCAGAAGTTACTGTTATTAAGAGAATGCTGCAAAGGGATGATGTGTTTGATAAAAAGGTAATAGAGGCACTTATTTCATCTCTTAATATACTGGTTCCGGGTGTAAGCGTTGAACTTAATAATGGTGAAAAAGCTCTTGTAATAAATGAAAATCTGACAGATTTCCTACATCCTATGGTGTTGCTGTTTAAGAATAACAAGCTTGTTGATCTGACTGATAAAAAGAATAATGGAAGTCTTGAAATTGTAGACATCATGAAGACTATGGATAATAGATGTGTAATTCGTGATGTCAGCGGTTTTGGCGGAAATCAGCCAAATAACATTAAAGAAATCAAGACAGCTGATACGATGGCGGATGGTGCAGGTGCAATATTAACAAGTAATGAAGTGGTATTAAAACCAGCTGTTCAAGATGATCAGACTGAAGAAATAAGCGAATCCATTGATGAAATATCACTTGATGAGATATCACTGGATGGTTTTGATATTGGAGATGATACATCTGAAGATACGGAATCAGATGATAACGGAAATGATGAGATTTCTCTTGACGATCTCGGACTTATGTAGAGTAGAGAGTCATTATACATTATAGTTACTGTTACATATATATTATAATACAGGGTGGATAGTCTATGTCTAAGATAGAAGAAATACTTATGGAAGCCAAAAAAGTAGGGGCTTCAGATGTTCATATTACTGTTGGTATACCTCCAAAGATGAGAATAAATGGCAAACTTATTGCCATGGAGCAGTATGGCAAAATGTTGCCACCTGATACCCAGGCAATTGCTGACGAAGTAATGAATGATAAGCAGAAAAAGATGCTGGAAGAAAATGGGCAGCATGATATGTCTTTTTCTATATATGGAATAGGACGTTTCAGACTAAATGTATTTAAGCAAAGAGGTTCTATAGCTCTTGCAATCAGAATAGTAGCTACTGAACTACCAGATCCGGCACTACTTGGTATACCTGAATCTGTTATGAATCTGTATCAGAAGCAGAGAGGACTCGTTCTTGTGACTGGACCGACAGGTAGTGGTAAGTCAACAACACTTGCGGCGATACTGGATCTCATTAATAAAAACAGGGAAGCACATGTTATAACACTGGAAGATCCAATTGAATTTCTGTATCAGCATGGAAAATCAATAGTAAACCAAAGAGAAATAGGACTTGATAGTAATAGCTATGCAAATGCTCTTAGAGCAGCTCTTAGAGAAGATCCTGATGTTATCCTCGTAGGAGAGATGAGAGATCTTGAAACAATTAGTACAGCCATAACTGCTGCAGAAACAGGACATCTCGTATTATCAACTCTTCATACAATTGGTTCAGCCAATACAGTAGACAGAATTATTGATGTTTTTCCGCCGCATCAGCAGCAACAGATAAGAGTACAGCTGGCAGGCGTTCTCGAATGCGTTATATCTCAGCAGCTCATACAGACTCAGGATATGAATTCGAGAGTTGCTGCATTTGAAGTAATGCATGTAAACAGTGCGGTTCGTAATATGATAAGAGAAGGTAAGACGCATCAGCTGATAACTATTATGCAGACTAACCGTAAGATGGGTATGATGGCTATGGATGAGGCTATTCTTGAATTATATAAAGCCAATAAGATTTCAAGAGAAAGTGCCATCAGACATTCTCAGGATCCGGATACTATGCAGCTCAAGATGATGAGAGGTTAATATTTATCAGGAAGGATTTTAGATTTAATTCCTTCCTGATTTTTTGCTTGAAAAAATATATTTGATAATGTATTATTGTCGTTGTGTCATTCTGACACAGATTCTATGGGAAATCCCCATAAATCCCCAATTTTATTATTTATTGTAGAAGGAGTAGTAATGTTCAGTACCGTAATTTCAGGTGCAGTGCATGGAATCACGCCTTACATCATGCATGTTGAGGTAGATGCTTCGGATGGACTTCCGTCATTTAACATGGTCGGATATCTGTCAAGTGAAGTAAGAGAAGCTTCTGACAGAGTCAAGGTTGCTCTTAAGAATTCAGGTTTTAAGATTCCTGCAATGCATGTAACAGTCAATTTATCCCCGGCAGGGATTAGAAAGGAGGGAGTAGCTCTTGATCTGCCAATAGCAATAGGAATGCTGGCATCACTTTCGGAAATAGATAGTGATTTTCTAAAAGATACGTTATTTCTGGGAGAGCTAGGGCTTGACGGCGAAGTTAAGCCAGTAAGAGGCGTTTTGCCAATAGCCAGATGTGCCAAGGAAAATGGTATCAAAACGCTGATAATACCATATGATAATGCCAGGGAGGGCGCTGTCGTACAAGGAATAAAGGTGATAGGAGTAAAATCTCTTCCAGAAGTTGTAGCATATATTAGTTGTGAGAAAGATAAGAGAAATAATCTGATAGAACCAACTGTTGTAGATATAGCCAAGGTATTTGAGACAGATAGTTATAGTAATATGGATGTGGATTTTGCAGATATAAATGGACAGTCTGCTGTCAAAAGAGCTGTAGAAGTAGCGGCGGCAGGATTTCATCATTTGCTTATGATTGGACCTCCAGGATCTGGTAAAAGTATGGTGGCAAAGCGTATACCAACTATTTTGCCTACATTATCTGAAGAAGAGGCGCTTGAAGTATCAACAATATACAGTGTTTCAGGAATGCTTGATACAAATGCACCGCTTATAACCAGAAGGCCATTTATGAATCCGCATCATTCTATTACAGAAACTGCACTTACAGGAGGCGGAATGGTCCCAAAACCTGGAGTTATCAGTAGGGCTCACAGAGGTGTCCTGTTTCTGGATGAGCTTGCTGAATTTAGGGCTTCAACGCTTGATATATTAAGGCAGCCTATAGAAGATAAGAAAATAAATATAGCAAGAGCGAATGGTACATTTACTTATCCATCGGATTTTCAGCTGGTATGCGCTACTAATCCGTGTAAATGCGGTTATTATCCGGATATGAATAAATGCAGATGTACTGAAAAGGAAATTAAAAGATATCTTAGTCATATTTCAGGTCCTATTCTGGACAGAATTGATATTTGTGTAGAAGCATCAAAGGTTGATGTTTCTGATCTAAATAACAATAATTCCCTTAATGAAAGTAGCAAGACTATAAGAGATAGAGTACTAAAAGCAAGGAAGATACAGGAAGAAAGATTTAAAGGGACAAAGCTTAAATTTAATTCTGATATGTCTCCAAATGACATAAAAAGATATTGCAGCCTTGGAATGAGAGAAAAGGCTTATATAGAGAGAATGTTCTATACGATGGATTTAAGTGCAAGGGCATATCACAGAACTATACGTGTAGCCAGAACTATTGCTGATCTGGACGGCTCAGAGAGAATTAAAGAGATACACTTAACGGAAGCTGTCTGCTATAGAATGACGGATTCCAAGTATTGGAGTAAATCCAAAACATAAAACATAAGTAAATGCAGGAGGATATAGAAGATGAGTTGTACAGAAGAAGATTTAATTTATTCCAACTGGCTTATGCATACTGATGGTATCGGAAAAAGTACTATTTTCCAATTGCTGGAACAGTATGGGAGCCCAAAAGGAATATATGAAATACCTGATAAAGACGTGGATTTGGTATTTAAACCAAAGCAGGCAGAGTGGTTTAAACTGGCCAAAAAAGAAATAGATCCTGATATTTGTTACCGGAAATTAGAACAAAAAGGCATTAATATTTTTCCGGAAATGCATGATTTATTTCCGGAAAAATTAAGGATGATTCCGAATAGACCATTTGCGATATATGTGTTAGGAAAACTGCCAGATCCTGATATTCCGGCTGTATCTATTATAGGAGCCAGGATGTGTTCGGAATATGGTAGATTCATTGCAAGAGAATTTGGATCAAGGCTGGCTGCAAGTGGAATACAGATTATAAGTGGAATGGCAAGCGGAGTAGATGGTATAAGTCAAAGAGGAGCTATTGCAGCTGGCGGAAAGTCATATGGAGTAGTTGGATGCGGAGCGGATATATGTTATCCGGCTGAAAACAGGGACTTGTATGAAGACCTTATAACTAATGGTGGAATCATATCTGAATATAAGCCTGGAACTGAGCCTGAAGCAAGACTTTTTCCACTCAGAAACAGAATTATAAGCGGGCTTTCAGATGCAGTAATAGTGGTTGAAGCCAAAAAGAAAAGTGGTACTGCAATAACAGTTAATATGGCACTTGAACAGGGCAAGGATGTATTTGCGGTTCCTGGAAGAACCACAGACAGATTGAGTGATGGCTGCAATAACATGATAAAAGAAGGGGCATTTATAGCCACATGTGCAGAGGATATTATTGAATTTTTTGGTCTTGGTAGTCTAAATGGAACAAGTAGTAGTAATAGCAGTAACAGCCCAAAAGCAGCTAAGCCTTCGCTTAAACTAAATGCTACTGAAACTCTTATTATTCAGATCATTGATATGAATAAAATGTCAATTTCAGAGATTCATCAAAGGATGGAAGAGAGTGGTAAGGCTATGGCTGTTCCAGAAGTTATGCAGATAATTATAGATTTATGCGCAAAAGGTGTTCTTATTCAGGAAGGCGGATTTTTCAGAAAAAGATTCTAAGGCATATGATTAGTGATGTTCGCTTTATCAAATATGTTTATATGTTGCACGAATTTGCGTGCAATTATTAAAAACTGCTTAAGGCAGCATATTTGTTGCTCTATTTCCGGAAACAGAGAAAACGATTTCTTATTCGTTTATTATGGGTTTCAACCGATTGCGCAAAACGTTTCCGGAAGTATTTCCGAAAACGTTTTCCAATAACGCATAAAATGGGGGTGGTTGTGAAAAATGTATAAAAAAACTATTTATTAATCGTAAAATGTGACAAATTGACATATCGAAAAAATAGCAATAAACTAAATACATGAACAACCGATTGCGCAAAGTTGCGCAACCAAAATCATTTTTGCCAGGTATTGAACAATGTTTTGTTTGGTGCAAGGGGCGAATCAAATGGAGGGTAAATAAATGAAAAAGAAGTTAGTATCAGTTTTACTTGCTGCTACAGTAGTTTCATCAATGCTTGCTGGTTGTGGTTCAAGCGAGAGCACAACAGAGACAGCTACTGAAGAAACAGCAACAGAGGAAACAGCTGAAGAGACAACAGAAGAAAGTGCTGAAAGCACAGAAGAAGCTTCTGAAGAAACAGCTGAAGAAACAACAGAAGAAGCTGCAGCTGAAGAGGAAGAAGAATTCGTAACTCAGGAAGTTGGCGATGACGGAATCAAGATCTGGGTTGCAGATAATGTAGTAGATTTTACAAAAGAACAGGTTGCAGCATTCCAGGAAGCAAATCCTGATTATGCAAACTTTACTATCGTTGTTGAGCCAGTTGGTGAAGGTGATGCAGCTGGAAATATGATCACAGACGTAGAAGCTGGTGCTGATATCTATGCATTCGCACAGGATCAGATTGCTAGACTTGTTACAGCTGGTGCTCTTGAAGAAGTTGCTCCAGACAACGTAGACGCAGTTAAGTCAGAAAATGATGCAGGTGCAGTTAGTGCTGCAACAGTTGGTGATACACTTTATGCTTATCCACTTACATCTGATAACGGATACTTCTTATATTATGATAAGAGTGTTGTTACAGATCCATCTTCTCTTGAAGCTATCGTAGCTGATTGCGAAGCTGCTGGTAAGAATTTCTATTTCGAAATCAACTCAGGTTGGTATCAGACAGCATTCTTCTTTGCAACAGGTGCAGAGCTCACATATGAGACAGATGATCAGGGTAACTTCACAGCAGCTAATGTAACATATGCTTCAGATGCAGGTGTTACAGCTCTTAAGGAAATCATTGAACTTCAGAGTTCATCAGCATTCCAGAATGGTTCTTCTGTAGGTGCTGCTACAAACGTAGGTGCTATCGTTGATGGTACATGGGATGCTCAGGCAGCTCAGGATCTCTTCGGTGACAATTATGCTTGTGCAAAGCTTCCTGAATTCGAAGGTGCTGACGGACAGACATATCAGATGAGCGGTTTCGGTGGATACAAGCTCCTCGGTGTTAAGCCACAGACAAACGAAGAAAAGCTTGCAGCTTGTGATGCTCTTGCAGCATACCTTTCAAGTGAAGAAGTTCAGATTGCAAGATATGAAGCAGTAGGCTGGGGCCCATCTAACTTAAATGCTCAGCAGTCAGATGCAGTACAGGCTGATGAAGCTCTTACAGCTCTTGCTGAACAGTTACAGTACACAATTCCTCAGGGTCAGTACCCAGGAGATTACTGGACACTTGCAACATCACTTGGTGATAGCGTAATCAGTGGTGAGCTTACAGTAGATTCAACAGATGATGATATACTTGCAGCTCTTCAGACATTCCAGGATACATGCATTTCATATGCTCAGTAATTAGGAATTATTAAGGAAATCAAAATCATAGTTTTTACTTAAAACCTGATGAATAGAAATGATAAGGGGCTCGAAATTCTAACAGGAATTTCGGGCCTCTTTTAGAAAAAAACAAACTTTTTGCTTATAGTTATGTATTTGAAACATGAAACGGGAGGCCTAGGCATGTCAACTAATGCTGATAAAAAGAAAAAGAATGCAGTATCTAATTTCTTTGCAGTTGTAGGGAACAATATAAAAGAAATAGGAACAACATTTGCCCAGGGTGATTTTAAAACAAAATTATCCTTCATAATTTTAGGATTTGGTCAGATTTTAAGAGGCCAGCTATTAAAAGGAATTTCATTCCTTGCTTTAGAAGTATTATTTTTTGTTTATTTATTTAAATTTGGTTGGAGCTATTTTTCTAAGATTACAACTCTTGGAACAGTGGAAACAACAAAAGCAAACCGTGTAACTGTATATGGTGATAACAGTTTCCTTATACTTTTATTTGGTATACTTACTATTTTTGCAATAATCGCATTTATAGTAATCTGGAGACTTAATATTAGTGAGAATAGAAGAGAAGAAGAGCTCCTCAGAGCCGGTAAAAAACTTCCATCAAATAAAGAAGTCTTTGCATCTCTATTCGATAAGAATTTTGATAAGACTTTACTTGCAGTTCCTGTAACAGGTGTATTCATCTTTACAGTTCTTCCAATTGTGTTCATGATCTGCGTAGCATTTACTAATTATGATAAGCAGCATCAGGCACCAACAAATCTGTTCACATGGGTTGGACTTGAGAACTTCCAGAACCTGTTCTCATTTGGTGGATCTGGACTTGCACCTACATTCCTGTCAGTACTTGCATGGACTCTTATGTGGTCATTTTTTGCAACATTTATTGATTATTTCGTAGGACTTGGAGTTGCAATCCTTATTAACAAAAAGGGTATTAAGTTCAAAAAGCTGTGGAGAACAATTCTCGTTATGACAATTGCTGTTCCTCAGTTCGTATCTCTTCTGTATGTATCCAAGATGTTTGCTAATGATGGACTTATTAATGGATATCTGATGCAGTGGGGACTTATTGATAAGGCAATTCCATTCTGGACAAATCCGGCACTTGCAAGAATTACAATTATTGTTGTTAATATCTGGATTGGTATTCCTTACATGATGCTGATTGCTACAGGACTTCTGATGAATATCCCAGAGGATCTGTATGAGAGTGCCAAGATCGATGGTGCTACAGGCTGGCAGATGTTCAGAAATATCACACTTCCATATATGTTATTCGTAACAGGACCATTCCTTCTGACACAGTTCACAGGTAACCTTAATAACTTCAACGTTATCTACCTGTTAACAGGTGGTGCACCACAGTCTATGCAGCTTGCTGAGAATGCAGGTAGAACAGACCTTCTGGTTACATGGCTGTACAAGATGACAGTTAATGATACTAACTATAAGATGGCAGCGGTAATTGGTATTATGGTATTCGTAGTAACAGCTGTAATTTCACTTGTTGTATATAACATGCTTCCATCAGTTAAAGACGAGGAGGGATTCCAGTAATGAATAGTAGTTCAATGAAAACAAAAAGAGCAATTGGTAATGTTCTTGGTTATATAGTATTGATTTTAATAAGTATAATTTGGTTATTTCCATTCGTAGGACTGGTTCTGCAGAGCTTTAGATCATATGCAACTGAATATGGCGGAATGGTAGGATACCTTGTTCCTAAGCAGTTTTCTCTTGATAACTACAAATTCCTGTTCTCAGGAGAGACAAACTTCCTTAAATGGTATGGAAATACTATCACAATTGCTATATTTGTAGCTATCTTCCAGACAATTATGGTATTGTGTGTTAGTTACGTATTATCTCGTATGAGATTTACAGGTAGAACATTCCTGATGAGATTCTGGCTGATACTTGGTATGTTCCCAGGTTTCCTTACAATGATCTGTCTGTATTTCCTCTTAAAGTCACTTGGTCTTACTCAGGCAGGTGCAGTACCAGGACTGATTCTTGTATCAGTAGCAAGTTCTGGTATGGGATATTACGTTTGTAAGGGATATTTTGATACAATACCAAAAGCTCTTGATGAAGCTGCCAGAATTGATGGAGCTTCCAGAGCTAGAATATTCTTTACTATGATAATACCAATGTCAAAGCCAATTATTATTTATACAGCACTTGTTGCATTTATGGCACCATGGTGCGATTACGTATTTGCTTCATATATCGCTTTTGGTCATGATGAGAGCTACAACGTAGCCGTTGCCATGCAGAGATGGGTTAATACGAATGACTATCAGGGTTACTTTACAAGATTCTGTGCTGGTGGTGTTCTGATTGCAATTCCTGTAACACTCCTGTTCATGTTCCTGCAGAAATACTATGTTGAAGGTGTAACTGGTGGTGCTGTTAAGGGCTAATAGCACGCAAAGGGGCCGATATGAGGGATAGTAAAATAACTATAAGTGATATTGCGGAAGCGCTTGGAGTATCCAAGACAACGGTTTCCAGAGCAATTTCTGGAAAAGGCAGAATTGGAGAAGATACCAAAGTCAGAATCATGCAATATATAGAAGAACATGATTACATACCAAATGTAATAGCTAAGGGACTTGCACAGCAGCGAACATATACTATCGCTGTTGTGTGGCCTGGTGACTATAATGCCGTTGATCTTCCTTTTTTTCAAAGGTGCATGTTTGGCATGAATGAAATAACATCTGCACTGGGATATGACATTATTGTGTCTATCCTGGTCGGAGATGATCTTTCCAATTTAAAAAGAATAGTAGAAAACCGTAAGGTTGATGGTGTAATTCTCATGAGAACTATGCTAAATGATATTCCGGCTGCTTATTTGAAGAGTACTAATATTCCATTTGTAGCTATTGGAAGTTCAACAGATACGGATATTGTTCAGATAGATAATGATAATTATGAAGCTTGTAAGGAGCTGACATCTATTCTGATTGGCAAAGGTATGCGCAGAATGGCTCTTATAGGTGGTTCTACGAATCATATAATTACTAATACCAGATATAAAGGCTTTATGGATGCCTTTAAAGTTGCTGGTATCGAAGTAGATGAAGATCTGATATATCTTGATATAGACAGTCTGCTCAAAGTAGATGCTATTCTTGAAGATTTATTAAAAAAGAAAATTGATGCTGTTATCTGCATGGATGATGATATAGCAGGTAAAGTAATTGCTAAATGCAGAAATGGTAACATTAGAATTCCACAGGATTTAAGGATTGCATCTTTTTATTATAGTTCACTTCTAGAGAATGCAACTCCTTCTGTTACATCACTTAATTTCAATGACAGAAATCTTGGAGCAGTAGCTGCAAGAACGCTTCTGGAAATTATTGATGGCAAGACACCAGGTAATCAGATGCTTGGAAATTATGAGGTTATATTGAAGGAAAGTACAAAATGAAGCTAAATAAGAACTCAGTTATTACTTATACAAACGAATCGATTATATGTGATGGTAAACCTTGGTTTCCTATCATGGGAGAAATTCACTTCAGCAGATATCCACATGAATATTGGGAAGAGGAACTTTGTAAGATGAAGTCAGGCGGAGTAGACGTTGTCTCTCTCTATGTTATATGGATTCATCATGAAGAGGAACAGGGAGTATACGATTTTGAAGGCGACAAGGATTTACATAAATTCCTTGAAACAGTTCAGAAATGTGGTCTCTACTGTATTCTCAGAATTGGACCATGGGCTCATGGAGAAGCGCGTAATGGAGGCTTTCCAGACTGGCTGTTAGAAGATTCTAAGAATAAAAAATATGATGTGAGAAGTAACGATCCAGAATATCTTGAACATGTAAGACGTTTCTATACTAAGACTTATGAGCAGGCAAAAGGCCTTCTGTTAAAAGATGGCGGTCCTGTTATCGGTGTACAGATAGAAAATGAATACGGTCATTGTGGCGGCTTTGGCGGTGAGAAGGGTGAAGAGCATATGAGAACCCTTCATGATATGGCATTAGAAATAGGATATGATGTTCCTATTTATACTGCAACTGGATGGGGCGGAGCAGTTACAGGTGGAATGATGCCTGTAATGGGCGGATATTGTGAAGCTCCTTGGGATCAAAGACTTACTGAAATAGAACCTTCTGGTAACTATATTTTTACTAAAGAGAGAAATGATCATAATATTGGCTCTGACCACGGACTTGGTGCTGGAATTACATTTGATATGGATAAGTTCCCATATCTGACTGCAGAACTTGGCGGAGGTCTGCAGGTTACAAGACACAGAAGATGTATTGCATCAGGAACTGATACAGGTGCCATGAGTATGGTCAAGCTGGGAAGTGGCGTAACACTTCTGGGATACTATATGTATCATGGCGGAACTAATCCAGAGGGTAAGTTCTCTACACTTCAGGAAACAAGAGCAACAGGGTATCCTAATGATCTACCTGTTAAGTCATATGACTTTAATGCTCCTGTTAAGGAATATGGACAGATGTCAGAGACTTATAGAGAGATTAAGAGACTTGCAATGTTTGCTCATGATTTTGGCTCAGATATTTGTAATATGCCATATGTAGAGCAGCCGGGAAATCCACTTAAGCCTGATAATAATACAGACCTTAGAAGTGCTGTCAGATACAAAAATACTGAATTTAAGGGGAAAACAGTTCCTTATGGATTCTATTTTATTAATAACTACCAGAGAAGATATGAAATGGCGGAGCACAAGAACTGTGAGCTTATAGCTTATGATGGAGATCAGAAGCTTGCATGTTTCCCTAATAGGGATGTTCTTGATAAAGATTATTTCTTCTATACATTTAATATGCCTATAGGTGATGCTCTTG
>CAMJFD010000003.1 GCA_946404845.1 uncultured Butyrivibrio sp.
ACCGTGCTTTTTGGCGTTTCAGCCCTAAGACTAAATGTAGGTAATGACTACAGCAAATATGTAGAATTCATGCATCTGACATACAGTAATTCTTACGTTCCAACGGAGATTGGATTTAATTATCTGACCAAAGCAGTATATACATTATTTGGATATGAGAATTATGTCTTTGTATTTGCAGTATTTTCTTTTGCAACAGTGGCCTTTTTTCTTGCAGCTATCTGGGAGCAGAGCGACAACTTCTATATGAGCCTTGCTTTGTTCATGATGCTGGGATATTATTTCCAGTCTCTTAGTACAGTCAGATATTATCTGGCACTTGGAATAGCTCTTTATTCAATCAGATTTGTAATTAACAGAGACTGGCCTAAATTTGTATTTCTGGCAATTATAGGAGCATGTTTCCACAAGTCGATGATACTGATTCTTGTCCTGTATCCACTTGCAGCTATGAAGTGGAAGAGATGGATGATAGGTGCTGCAGGTGTTGTATGCCTTTCATGTGTGTTCTTAAATGAAATATATCTGGATATTGCTCTTAAACTATATCCAACTTATGAAGATACAGATTTTGTGGCAGATGTATTAACAGATGCTACAGGATTTTGGAGTACAAGTGTTGGTAAGTTCGTATATTACCTTGTTCACGGAGGCGGAACTAGCATTGTCAGTATTGGAAGATGCCTTGCAGTTCTGATTCTTGCTTATCTTATTTTCCATAAGAAAAGAGATTATGATAGAAGACTTAGTTTCTATTATTTCTGCAATGTAATGGCACTTGCACTGTATGTATTTGGATGCTTCCTTCCGACAATATCCAGAATAGCATATTACCTGACAATTACGCAGATACTATATGTACCTGCTCTTATAGAGAGAGTAACAGATGATAAATACAATAAAGCGCTAAAAGCACTCGTATATGTTGGATGCCTTGGATATTTCATTATGTATATGAGATCAGCAGGAAATGATGGAATCAGAATACTTCCATATGAGACCTTCCTGTTCCATGACCTTCCTGCAACTCTTTCAGAGAGAGGATTTGGCTGATAGAGGCTGATACAAAGGAGAAATTTTAGTATGGCAAAACCTTTTTTTACAATAATAATAGTAAGCTACAATGCAGGCTGGGACCTGCTAAAGAGTGTAAATAGTGTACTTAATCAGACATGCACAGATTACAGACTTATAGTCAAGGATGGCGGATCCACAGATGATTCAATTAAGCAGCTGGAACAGCTTCTTGGAGTAAAGGCTAATACAACAACAGCTAGAGATAAATTCTGTATCATACAAAATGAAGATAATGGAATCTATGATGCAATGAACGTAGCCACTAAGTGCATGAGAGAAGCCGGAGATGAGTTCAATGCAACAGATGAAATGGCGGCTTATCATAAAGGCATTTCAACAGAGTGTTATAACAACAGCTTTGTATATTTCCTTGGCTGCGGTGACTATCTGTCTAATGAGAAAGTTCTGCAGAGAGTACATGATGGCATTTTAAGACATGAAGAGAGACTTGGAACCTGCATACCATCTATTTATTATGGAGATATCAGAGAGAGCATCACAGGACAGGTTGTTCCTTCTAATCCTAAGATCAATGATTTTGCATGTTACAGAAATGTACCATCACATCAGGCCTGCTTCTATGATGACAGACTTATATATGATGAGACATTTATTACCAGATACAGTGTAAGAGCAGATTACGAGCACTTCCTCAGATGTTATTACAATGAGAAGGCTCAGACAGTATATATGAAATTCCAGGTTGCTGATTATATGGGCGGAGGTTTCTCAGAGACTAAAGAGAACCGTGTGAAATCAGAGAATGAGCGCAAAGAGATCATATCCATGTATCTGCCAAAGAGTAAGATAATGAAATATGACTTTTTAAGATATGCAACACTTGCGCCTCTGCGTACCAAGATTGCAGAAAATCCTGCTACAGCAAAGGTTTATAACAATATCAAAAAAGCTGTTTATAAGTTAAAAGGTAAGAAATAATTATTTAAGAGGGAAGCTAATGAGAGTTCTGTGGCTAGTTAATATCATGCTGCCAGCCTATGCCAAGGCAAAAGGCCTTCCATACTCAGTTAGAGAAGGATGGCTGTCTGGTAGTTTTGATAGAATTTCTAAGGATATTAAATTAAATAATGATATTAAAAATAATAAAGAAGATTCTGAAACAGCTATGCCAAAGAATCAGGGCTCTTTAGTGGAACTGGGCGTTGCGTTTCCATTTCCTGATGGCGCAGTTGATAATACAGGCGTAAATCCAGAAATAATAGATGGTGTCAGTTTCTATAAATTCAATGAGAATCTGAATACACCAGAAATTTATGATGAGCAGCTGGAATCTGAAATGAAGTCTATTATTGATAACTTCAGACCAGATATAATACATATTTTTGGAACAGAATTTCCACATACGCTTGCAATGACAATAGCCTTTAATAGACCAGACCGTACGCTTATAGGTATCCAGGGAATATGCAGTGTTATAGCTGATAAGTATCTCGAGGGATTGCCTCAAAGCGTTAGAAATGCAAAGACATTTAGAGACAGGATCAAAAAGGATTCATTACAGGATCAGGTGGCTAAATACAGACTTCGTGGTCAGAATGAAACAGAGGCTATAAGGAATGCTGGTCATATTACTGGCCGTACTGATTTTGACAGAGAAGAGACAGCCAGGATTAATCCGGATGCACAGTATCATTTCATGAATGAGACTATGAGAGATATATTCTATAAGCCGCTTGATGCAGATGCAAGAAGTCATGTAAGACCATATAGCATCATGCTATCACAGGGGGATTATCCTCTTAAGGGCTTCCATTATGTCTTAGAGGCTCTGCCTGAAATAATAAAAGTGCACCCAGAAACAAAACTTTATGTTGCTGGTAACAGTATTGTCGGAAATATCGACAGAAGTGAAGTTACTGGAGATACAGACGGCGCAGAATATAGAGGTAGCAGATATCCATTTTTCTTAAGAGCAAGTGCCTATGGCAAATATCTTAGAAAGCTTATAAGAGATAATAATCTTCAGGATCACGTAGTGGTACTGGGAAAACTCAGCGCTGAGCAGATGAAGGATCAGATGCTTAGAAGCAGTATATTTGTATGTCCGTCTACTGTAGAAAATTCACCTAATTCACTTGCAGAGGCTATGCTGCTGGGAGTTCCTGTAGTAGCTGCAAGGACAGGCGGAATACCTAGTATGGTAACAGATGGACGTGAGGGCTATTTATTTAAGCCGGGCAATATAGAAGAGTTTACCAAGGCTATATTAAGTGCATTTGATGAAAAGGTCATAACAGATCTGTATTGTGAGAATGCTCAAAAGAGAGCGTTTAAAGACCATGATGCAGATACCAATTTTAACAGACTGATAGAAATATACAGAGATATTTATAATGGATAATTATATTGATTTCGCAATTTTAATAAGAGGAAGAGCATGGTAATAACATTCGTTTCTAATTACATAAATCACCATCAGATACCTTTTTGCATGGCCATGGACAGAGCAGATGAAGTTGAATTTCATTTTATTCAGACTCAGGAAATGGAAGCAGAGAGAGTTAAGATGGGCTGGGGAGTTGATACAACTGCTCTTTCTTATGTTACGCTTTTTTACGAAGAGGAAGAGAAGGCAAAGCGCCTTATAGCAGATAGTGATGCAGTCATTTTTGGCTGGGGACACGATATAGAACTTGAAAGAGAAAGACTTGAAGCTGGCAAACTGACCTTTAAATTAAGTGAGAGAATATACAGGGAAGGCCAGTGGAAAGCCATATCGCCAAAGGGCCTTATTAATAAATACAAAGAGCATATAAGATTCAGGAATAAGAGCGTATTCCTCCTGTGCGCAGGAGCCTATGTAGCATCGGATTATAATCTGATACATGCTTATCCTGATAAAAAATATAAATGGGGATATTTTACAGAGTGCAAAAAATATACCATAGATGAGCTTCAGAATATGAAGTCTGATAATAAGCTTGTCATCACCTGGGCTGGAAGATTTATTAAATTAAAGCATCCGGAATTTGCAGTTAAACTTGCTGCAAAACTAAAATCAAAGAATATAGATTTCGAAATGAATATCATCGGAGATGGTGATATGAAATCGGAGATATCAGGTATGATAGATAGCCTTGGAGTATCAGATGTTATAAGCCTTCATGGTTTTATGGAACCATCAAAAGTTAGGTCAGAGATGGAAAAAAGCGATATATTCCTATTTACCAGTAACTATCTTGAAGGATGGGGAGCAGTTGTTGGAGAAGCCATGAACAGCAGATGCGCCGTTATAGCATCTAAGGAAGCCGGAGCTGTTCCATATCTCATAAATGACGGCGTAAATGGAATAACCTATTCTGATGGAAGCTACAAGGACTTTGAACAAAAGGCTGTTGAATTTATATGCCAAAAAGTAAAAGGCAAATCTGTAGATAAATCAGATATCCTTATGATGGGCGACAGAGCATATGAGACTATATTAAACAGCTGGAATGCTGATACAGCTGCAGAGAGACTTGTAAGATTCTGTAGGACATATTTAAATAACGGCGAAGTAGAACTTCCTACAAGCGGACCACTTAGCAGGGCTGAAATTATAAAAGCACCTGGATTTAAGAGGACAATGCAGGAAGATAACCATTTGCAGTAATGATGATTATAAGACTTATATTTAATCATAATGATTAAGAGCTATTGTTAATCAATTGTTCACTGAATATTAATGAGTCTTATTTATAATAAAAGAGTTTTTGCAACTAATAAATTTTGTTGGAGGAAATATATAATGCGTCTTTTTGACAATATTATGAGGTCCAAATTGAAACTATTTGGAATTACATTTGAATTTATTGATGTTCTGTTTGCGGTAGTAATACTGACACTTGGACTATTTGCCAGAACCTATTTGTTCAATATTGAATCAGGAGATTTCCAGACAGCCTTTTCAGACTGGCAGAAGGAAATAGATGTAGAGGGAGCCTGGGGATATCTTGGTATCGATCCATTTAACTCAGACAGAAGTTCTTTTGATCAGAATATCATGATGCAGTATCTGGTATGTATTATTTCACTGTTCTCAGGACTTATTCCTAATGATCTGTATCTGGTTAAGACACTTTCAGTAATCGTTGATTATATAGCAGCATTTGTTCTTATGAAAATCGTATTTGAAATGACACACGATTCTCATAAATCTGTAATAGGACTTGCTCTTGGTATGATGCTCCCTACAATCGTTATGAACAGCGGAGCCTGGGCACAGAATGATATCATTTATACTACATTTATATTGTTATCATTCCTGTCACTTCTAAAAGGTAAAGACCTTCAGGTGTTCATATTTGCTGGATTTGCATATGCATTCAAGCAGCAGGCACTTTTCTTTATCCCAGTCCTGATATTCATGTGGCTCAAGAATAAGCTGAAGATCAGATATATCCTGGCAATGCCTGTAGTATATTTCCTAGGACTTATACCTGCAAGACTCGCAGGAAGACCTTGGGCTTCACTCTTAAATGTATATAGCTATCAGCAGGGACAGTTCTCAAGACTATCTCTTAACTATCCTAATATCTATACAGTTCTTACATCAGATATGACCACTAATATGCGCAGAATGCTGGCAGGAACAGGTACTGTAATTGTAGTAATGATGCTGGGTGTAATGGCGTTATATATTTATACAACTAACTTTAAAGTGACCAGAATGTTCATGCTTACATTATCTGTTTTTACAATAGAACTTGTAGTGTACTGTCTTCCATGTATGCATGAGAGATATGGATTTGTAGCAGAGATACTGGCATTTATATATGGAATGTATGGAATGAAGAGACTGTGCGTTGCAATTGGATTTGAAGTAATTGCGATGACAACATATTCAAGATATCTGTTCGGATCAACCGTTGCCTATTTGTACCCATTTGCAGGACTACTGTTAGTACTAATCTGCGTTGTAGGATATGACCTGTATCAGCAGATGCATGGACAGATAGTAGAAGATATAGAAGACACCAAGAATAAGCACATGCAGGAAGTTATGGAATAAAAAATTGTTCTATATAGAATGGAGAGTGAGATGAATACCATAGAAATAGAAGAATATCCAATGATTTCAGTAATTATACCTGCTTATAATATTGAAGATCTGCTTGAAAAGTGCGTCTATTCAGTAGTTGGACAGACATATCCAGCAAAGCGTATGGAGATAATAATTGTAGATGATGGTTCTACTGATAATACATCAGTAATAGCGGACAGGCTCTCTGCAGAGTATGACAATATAAGAGTTATCCACCAGGAAAATGGAGGATCCAGTAACGCCAGAAATCATGGCATAAGGGAAGCCAGAGGTGAGTACCTGGGATTTGTAGATAGTGATGATTATTTATCCCCAAATGCCTATGAAGAGCTGATGGATGCGATTGTGGTTCAAAATGTAGATATGGCACAGATGTCCCGTGATGAGATATCAGAAGATGGTTCCAAAAGACCTGATGTGGTAACTCCTCCACAGGATGTAATCGTAGTTGATAGCAAGGACCATGTGAGAAGCCTTCTGATGCACATAGGTGATGCGTCATTTTGTACCAAGCTTACTAAAAGGAGTCTTTTTACAGAGGATACAATGTTCCCTGAAGGGATACTCAACGAAGACTTTTATCTGATGATACATATGATGCAGAAGATAGATGCTCTTGCGGTTATTCCTGGACAGTACTATCACGTGTTCTACAGATCTGGTTCTAATTCAAGAAAAAAAGCTACTGATAAAGACTATTTTCCACGAGTATTTACGGATATTGTGGATAACGCAGACGTGGCACAGCAAATTGTGGATAACAAGTGGCCAGATATGCATGAACTTGCAATCAGGTTTGGACTTATACAGAGACTTGATTATATGCTGCATATACCTATCAGCAAGATGACCAAAGATAATGAGTTCTATCAGAAGGTAGTCAGATACTTAAGAGACCACCGCTCAGATATCAATAATAATAAATATCTGACTAAAAAGAACAGGATATATCTTATGGTATTGTCGATGGCACCAAGGTTTGTAAGAAGCGTACATGCCAAGGTCAGAGGCCTTTAAAAATCGGCTTTTGGAGTTAAAAGTGACAATATTAAAATAATACTGTATAATGTTGAAGATTATGGAAAACTATCAAAAAATGTAATTTAGAAATCCGAGGTAGAGATTAAAATGGGAAATAACTTACTCGATAATAAAACAATACTTGTAACAGGTGGAACAGGATCATTCGGACACTGCTTCACTTCATATGTGCTCGAGCACTACAATCCAAAGAAGATCATCATCTATTCAAGAGATGAATACAAGCAGTTCACAATGGCAAATGAGCCTGAATTCAAGCTCTATGCTGATAAGCTTCGTTTCTTCATCGGTGATGTACGTGACGGTGCAAGACTTGAAAGAGCTATGGAAGGCGTTGATTATGTAATTCATGCAGCTGCACTTAAGCAGGTTCCAGCATGTGAATATAACCCTGTAGAAGCTATCAAGACTAATGTTACTGGTGCAGAGAATGTTATTAATGCAGCACTTAACTGTGGAGTAAAGAGAGTAGTTGCTCTTTCTACAGATAAAGCAGTAAACCCAGTTAACTTATATGGTGCAACAAAGATGGTATCTGATAAGCTCTTCATTGCAGCTAATGCATATTCAGGATCTAAGGATATCAATTTCTCAATCGTAAGATATGGTAATGTTGCTGGTAGCCGTGGTTCTATCATTCCTTTCTTCAAATCACTTATTGAAAAGGGTGAAAAAGAGCTTCCTATCACAGACTATAGAATGACAAGATTCTGGATCAGTCTTCCAGAAGGTGTTGAACTCGTACTTAAGGCTCTTACAGAAGCTAAGGGTGGTGAGACATTCATCAGTAAGATTCCTTCATTCAGAGTAACAGATCTTGCAGAAGCTATGTGTCCTGGAATTGCAACTAAGGAAGTTGGTATCAGACCAGGTGAAAAGCTTGATGAGATCATGGTAACAGTAGAAGATGCACCATTTACATATGAGTATGACAAGCACTTCATCGTATATCCACAGGTTGTATATAACGACAGACAGGTACCAGACCCAACAGGTAAGAAGGTTCCAGAAGGATTCTCTTACAGTTCAGGTAACAACACAGAATGGATGTCTGTAGAGGATATTAAGGCAAGACTTGGAGAAGCAGTAGAACACTAATATGCTGCTGGAAACAGAGGCGATTTAAATGGCATTAGATAAGAACATACCAGCTATAGAAGGCGGAATGCCTGTTAGAGATAACAAAGTATATTATTCACATCAGGACATTAATGATGATGATATAAATGCTGTAGTAGGGGTACTTAAGAGTAACTTTTTAACTACAGGACCTAAGATCACAGAGATGGAACAGAAGATCTGTGAGATTACAGGAGCTAAATACGTAGTAGCCTGCAGTAATGGTACAGCTGCTCTCCATATTGCATGTATGGCAGCAGGTATCAAAGAGGGTGATGAGATCATTACAACACCTATTACATTTGCAGCAAGTGCGAACTGCGGATTATATTGTGGAGCAACACCTGTATTTGCTGACATCAATCCAGAAACATATCAGATTGATCCAGCTGATGTTGAGCGTAAGATAACAGATAAGACTAAGGCTGTAATTCCTGTTGATTTTACAGGTGCTACAGTACAGCTTGATGAGATAAGAGAGATCTGTGACAGGCATGGACTTATCCTCATAGAGGATGCAGCTCATTCATTTGGTTCTAAATATAAGAACAAGATGGTTGGATCAATTGCTGACATGACAGAGTTCAGCTTCCATGCTATCAAGACAGTTACTGGTGGTGAAGGCGGAGCGGTTGCAACTAACAGTAAAGAGCTCTATGACAAGCTTATGTTATATCGCACACATGGAATTACCAGAAACCCGGAATTTATGGGTAACGAGTCAGATGGTCCATGGTACTATGACATGGTAGATCTTGCTCCTAATTATAGAATTACAGATATTCAGGCAGCACTTATCTGCAGCCAGATGGACAGACTTGATAAATTTGCAGAGCGCAGACATGAGATCAAGAAGCGCTATGATGCAGCTTTTTCCAAGCTTCCACAGTTACAGATTCAGAAAGAGATACCTGAAACAGATTCGGTTAGACATCTGTATATTATCAGAGTAAAAGCTGACAAGCTTAAGATAGACAGAAAGAAATTCTTTGAGGCACTTGCCGCTGAGAACGTAATGTGCAATGTAAACTATATTCCAGTTTACTATTTCAGTTACTATCAGAAGCTAGGCTACAAGAAAGGGCTTTGTCCAAATGCTGAGAGCTATTACGACGAAGCAATTTCAATTCCTTTCTATTCAGCACTTAAGGATGAAGATGTAGAGGATGTTATAGCTGCAGTAACTAAGATCTGCGAATATTATGCATTGTAATAAATGATTACTAACGCCTCCGGCGGGGATACCATACATATTCACCCTGGAGGCGTGACTCAATTAATGATAAAAGGATATGAGACTATGAGCGCGATTGCTATTATAACTGCACGTGGTGGCAGTAAGAGAATACCTAGAAAGAATATTAAAGACTTCTGTGGCAAACCAATTATGAATTATTCAATTGATGCTGCACTTGAAAGCGGAATTTTTGACGAGGTAATGGTATCTACAGATGATGAAGAGATTGCTGAAATTGCCAGAAAGGCAGGAGCCAATGTTCCATTCTACAGATCAGCAGAGACTTCAAATGATACAGCTACTACAGCTGATGTTCTACTCGAAGTAATAGCAGAATATGAGAAAAAAGGTCAGAAATTTGACTATGCATGCTGCATGTATCCAACAGCACCTTTTGTAACAGCAGATAAGCTCAAAAAAGCAATGGATGAACTGGTAAAGAGCGGTGCGCAGTCAATCGTACCAATGTCAGAATTCTCATATCCGCCACAGAGAGGACTGTTCATAGATGATGCAGGGCTTGTTAAGATGCTTCATCCAGAATATGCAACTACCAGAAGTCAGGATCTTCAGAAATGGTATCATGAGTGCGGACAGTTCTATATCTTCAATGTAGAAGAGTTCAAGATCCAGAAGGATACTACAATGGAGAAGTCAATTCCATTTATAATTGATCCTGTAGAAGAGCAGGACATTGATAATGAAAGCGACTGGCTGCTTGCAGAGATGAAATACAGATTTCTCAAGGAACAGGGCAGACTGTAATACCTGATAACAGGATTAGATAAGGATAAGGATATAGACATATGAGACTTCAGGAATGTTTAGACAATAACAGAGCTTATATGATAGCTGAGATGTCAGCTAATCATGGCCATTCAATAGAAAATGCGTACAAGATAGTAGAGGCTGCTGCAGCTGCAGGAGCTGACTGCGTCAAGGTACAGACTTATACAGCAGATACTATTACAATTGACAGTGATGCGCCTGCATTCCAGATTCATGGCGGATTGTGGGATGGCTACAAGCTGTATGATCTGTACAAGGATGCGTATACACCATGGGAATGGATGGAGCCTATTAAGAATAAGTGCGAGGAGTGCGGAGTAGATTTCCTCTCATCACCTTTTGATCCAACTGCAGTTGAATATCTTGAAAACATTGGTATTGAAGGATATAAGATTGCAAGCTTTGAGATGATAGATATTCCACTGGTAAGACTCATTGCTAGTAAGGGTAAGCCTATAATTATGTCAGCAGGAATGGCAAGTGAGGAAGAGATAAGAGAAGCTCTTGATGCATGTTATTCACAGGGCAATAAGAACGTAGTAGTACTTAAGTGCTGCAACGTATATCCTACAGTATCAAGCGATTTGAACCTACTGACTATTCCAGATATGAAGAATAAGTTCGGTATTCCAATTGGATTATCAGATCATTCCATGGGATATGCCGCAGCTGTTGGTGCTGCCGCTCTTGGAGCACAGGTAATCGAGAAGCATTTCTGTCTTAGCAGGCAGCTCAAGACTGCAGACAGCGCATTCTCTATGGAACCAGATGAATTTAAGGCAATGGTAGAAGCTGTACATCAGGTTCAGACAGCTCTTGGAACAGTTCATTATGGTCCTACAGACAATGAATTATCTTCTGGAGAATATACTGACAGAAGATCACTGTTCGTAGTAGAAGATATCAAAAAAGGTGAACCATTCACAGCTCAGAATGTCAGAAGTATCAGACCTAATACAGGACTTAAGCCTAAGCATTATGATGAGATACTGGGTAAAACAGCCAATCAGGACATTAAGAGAGGAACACCTCTTGCATTTGATCTGATCAACATGTAATCAGAACTATATTAGTGATAGAAGGAATAATATGGATAAACATAAGATAAACAGAATTGCATTTAGAGTAGACGTAAATGAAACAGTGGCAACAGGTCACGTTATGAGATGCCTGACAATTGCAGACAAGATCAAGAAGTTCTGTGATCAGACAGGTGATATAGCAGATATTACATTCATATCTGCAGATGACGGCATTATGTCTTTTGCAAGAGATAATGGATACAGCTACCATGTGCTGGGAACAGCATGGGATCAAATGGATTCAGAGACAGAACTTGTAAAGGCATTTGTCAAAGAGAACTATATAGACAAGATCGTAGTCGATTCATATCAGGTAACACCTGCATATTTCAAGGTTCTTAAGGAAGCAGGTCTTAAGATATTCTACATCGATGATATTAATAAGTTCCATTATGAAGTAGATGGACTTCTCAATTACAGCCCTAGCTATGTTAACTGCGGCTATGAAGAAGAGTACAAAGAGGAGCTTGCAGCAGACAAGATAAGAATACTTCTTGGAACAGATTATGTTCCACTTAGAGATCAGTTCCTGGGCAAAAAAGGTGGCAAAATGGCCATCCTTGAAAAGGTGATGAATCAGATGCTCTCTGGAGATGTTGATTTTGACAGCGTAGATGAAATCGATGGTCTTCTTGAAAGCGGCGCAAGCGTAGAAGATATTGATAAATTCCTCCAGAGTAAGAAGCCAAATGAGAGTTCAAGCGTATCAGACATAACAAATGGTGTAACCAGAAATGTTGTGAATGGACTTAATATATTCGTTACATCAGGCGGATCAGATCCACTTAATATATCTGAGAAGATCATCAATAAAATAAGTGCTGATGAAGCTATCAGTAAGACTATGGGTGATGGACAGTTTCACCTGCTTGCTGGCAGATCATATCAGGCTTCTGAAGAGATGAGAGCACTTATAAATTCCGGCAAAGTAGTTATGCATCAGAATGTAACTAATGTTGCCGAAATCATGAAACTGTGTCAGATGGCTGTAACACCAGCTGGTACAACTCTTTATGAGCTGTGTGCATGCGGCGTTCCTGCAGTATCTTATACATTTGCAGATAATCAGGATGCAGATGCAAACTTTTTTGCCGATAAGGGATTAATATCCTATGCAGGAGACTTTAGAAAAGATGAAGAGGGTACTCTTAATAATATCATTCAGAGTCTTGGTGCTCTTTGCTGGTTCGGTGAAGGAATGCGTAAGGATATCGGAGCACAGCAGAAGGCTCTTATAGATGGCAAAGGTGCTGAGAGAATAGCATTTGAAATAGTAAATCTATAATTGCGAGGAATAAACGTGAAGAAGATATTTATACTAGGCGGAAGTATGTTACAGATGCCTACAATTACAAAGGCCAAGGAAAAGGGTCTGTATGTATATGTGCTGGACTATGATCCAGAATGTGTTGCAAAGGACGTTGCAGATGAATTCTTATGTATCAGTACGATAGATAAAGAGGCGGTATTAGAAGCTGCCAAAGAGCATAAACCAGATTATATTATGACTTCTACAAGTGATATGCCGGTCAGAACAGTTGCATGGGTTTATGAGCAGCTCGGATTAAAGGGCGGAATCAGCTATGAGAATTCCATCTGTGCTACAGATAAGGCTTTCATGAGAAGACGCATGCAGGAGTGCGGAGTACCTATTCCTGAATTCCATGTTGTTGGAAGCTATGATGAATTCGTAGAAATAGCTGATAAAATGCCAGAGAGATTTATTATAAAGCCAGCTGATAATGCAGCCAGCAGAGGTGTTACTCTCATTGATAAGAGCACTGTAAAGGGCAAGATATCAGATGAATATCATAAGCTCTGGGAATTTACACATCAGTATTCCAGAAGCGGAGAGGTCCTTGTAGAAGAATTTATGACAGGACCAGAAGTAAGCGTTGAATCACTTACTGTTGATGGAGAGACACACATTATTACTATTACAGATAAAAAGGTTACAGAGGTACCTTACTTTGTAGAGACAGGACATACAGAGCCTAGCAGGCTCTCAGCTGAACAGCAAAATGATATAAGAGACGTTGCAGAGAGGGCAATAAAGGCTATTGGCCTCACTTATGGTCCTACACATACAGAGATTAAGGTTACAGAAACCGGAGCCAAGATAGTAGAGATAGCAGCAAGACTTGGAGGAGATTTCATTACATCAAGACTTGTACCACTATCTAGCGGCGTCAATATGAATGAGTGCGAGCTGAGTATGGCTCTTGGAGAAAAAGTTAATTACAAGAGAACTCTTACACAGGGTTCAGCTATCAGATTCATTCAAGCTAAAGAGGGTACTATCCAGGAGATACATGGACTAAGTGAAGCCAGTGCAGTTATTGGCGTTCAGGAAGTTGTTCTGTACAAGAAAGTTGGAGAAGTTGTTCCTAAGCTTGAAAGTAGCGGAGACCGTGTAGGACACGTAATTGCAATAGGAGCAGATGCTGACGAAGCAGAGGCAAATGCTGAGAATGCACTTTCCAGAATCAGAATTATTACTAAATAATCAGATCATTATAAAGGAGCTACTCTATAAATGTTCGAAATAGGCAGTGAATTCAACTATGAGGAACAGCCACAGGTTGTAAGCCTCTTAGGATTATATGACAAATTTAATAACAGGAGATTCATGAGATGCGGAAGGGATTCAATCGGATTTATCGCAGATGATATCCTTGAATGTATTAGAAATAGTAGTGATAAAGAGGCTAAATTTGAAGATATAACAGCTTTTCTTCCGGCGCTTTCATGTGATTCCATGTATCTGCCTTTTGAAGTAAGAGGAGTAGCTGTAGAATTCTATGCTATAAATGATGATCTTACAGTTAAAATGGAAAGCTTATCTGAAAGGCTGCAATATGCTTCTAATCCGGTAGTTCTGACTATGAATTATTATGGAGCGGCTGATCAGAAAAAGGCTAACAGACAGATCAAAGAGCTGAGATCAGATGCAATTATTATAGAAGATGTTACACATCTTATTTTTAATACTGAGAAATGGGATACAGAAGGTGCTGACTATGAAATAGGCAGTATCAGGAAATGGCTTGGAGTTCCAGATGGAGCTATCGTTGTTAAGAATAGCGGAGTACTTACAGCATCTGTACATGCTGGAGATACTGATTTTACAACTCTTAGAGACAAGGCACTTCATCAAAAGTCTGATTATCTTGTAAGAGGTGGTCAGGATTTAAAAGCAGAATTTAGAGGCCTTTTAAGCGATGCAGAGGATAGCCTTGATAACGGTCTTACAACTTATGAGATGTCTGAGAGAAGCCGTAAGTACTTAGAATCTGTTGATGTTCAGAATATCAGAAAGAGACGTAAGGATAATTATGACAATCTCTACAAGCTGTTATCTGATATGCCAGAGTGCGGACATAAATTCAGGCTCCTTCCACAGACTGCAGATGACAATACTCCTTTCATGCTGCCTATAGTACTCAATGTGGCAGAAATCAATAAAGACAAGGATTATAGTCAGGACATAGCAGATGGTGCAGGAGAACTTGACAGAAACGGATTTGAAAGACTCCTTGCTATGAAAGGGGTATATGCACCGGTTCTATGGCCAATAGATGAAGAGGCAGAGCAGCTTTGCCCAGTATCCAAGGATATAGCTGATAATATGCTCACATTCTGGATTGACCAGAGATATGACAGATTCCATATGGAGTATGTTGTAGAGACTATGGCTGAACTTTTTAGATAATTGGTAATTGTGCTAATTGTCATTACTAAGACCTATGATAAACTTAAATATAGATTGCAACCTAATTGATAACAGATAAAGGTAATTCATAATAATTATGCATAAATTAAGTGTTATTGTGCCAGTTTATAACATGGCATCAGACCAAAAACTAAATTATTGTCTGGACAGTCTTGTAAATCAGACACTTCCAGATGGCAGCTATGAGATTATTGCTGTTGATGACTGTTCTACAGATAACTCACTCGATATCATGAAGGATTACGAGAAGAAATATCCTGGTAAGTTCATGGCTATTCATTCAGAGGTCAATCATCATCAGGGAGGTGCCAAGAATATAGGTCTGTCTATTGCAGAAGGTGAGTGGATAGGGTTTATAGATGCCGATGACTGGGTTACACCAGATTATTATGAGAGACTGTTACAAAAGGCCGAAGAGACAGGTGCTGACATGGTTGGCTGTGATTATCAGCTAACTGAAGAGCACAGTATGAAAGAGGGACAAAGAGTTCCTAATAATAACTCAGAGCAGACAGGTATCATGGATACTGATAAGTACAAAAAGTTATTACTAGATACTGGAAGCCTCGTAGTCAAGATATATAAGAGATACCTTATATTTGGAGACAATGATTATACTCAGGCTGAGACTAAGGCTAACAGGGACTATTATTTAAATGGCGCAGATAAAACTAGCGTTATGAAAAAAGTATTTCCAGAAGACATTTTCTATGAAGATAACGCAATTAGTAATACATGGATGCTGAGAGTTCAGCATTTTGAATATATACCGGAGCCATTATATTATTACTACCAGCATCAGTCATCTACGGTTCATACAATATCACGTAAGAACCTTGAAGACAGAGTAGTGGCTGGCAGAATGATAATGCAGGAAGCCAAAGAGCAAGGATATCTTGAAGAGTATAAGGATGAGATAGAGTTCATGTTTACGGTGCTTTTTTATGTTAATACACTCTTTTCTGCAATGCCAAGGAAACAGCATATTAAGGATGCATATAGCTTCTGCAGGGCACTTGGCAAGGAGATGAAAGAGACTTTTCCTGATTTCCAGAATAATAAGTACTATCAGGAAAGAGTTCACGCTGAAGAAAAAAAGCTGATTAAGATGCAAATGAAATCACACCTTAAGTTCTTTGTGTACTACAGACTCTTGTGGTTTTATAGAAATCTTAGAAAGCATTAAATATATTATTGATAAGGTACTGATAATGAAAGAGAGAATTTATGTATGCCATACCTTTTATCACGTGTATGTGGCATGTTTAAAGGAATTTCATATATTGCATCAGATGCAGAACTGGAATGGTAATGAAAAAAATGCATCTGGTAATAAGAATTATGGAAAGGCCGGAGATGGAAGCGGAGCAGCAGGAAGAGCAACTCTTGTACTGTCCAAAATGAGTAACAAATTTGGCAGTATGGTAGACAGAGCAAGAGAATGCGGACTTTTTGAAGAAGTCATAGAATTTGATGAAAAGGTAGATACTTTTTTCCCAGAGCTTGCACCACTTCGTACTAATACAGGCAGCCTTCCCAAGAATATGATCAACAGGATTAAGTTCTGCAAACGATTTGCGCAGCTGCAGGAGCCTTATATTCCAGTTGATTTTACCCAGTACAAGGATATATATGTATTCTGCGATTCAGATCCTATAGGATATTACCTGAATTACAAGAAAATTAGATATCATGCACTTGAGGACGGCCTTAACTGCATCAAATACGGAGATACAGCCCGCTTTGATAATAACGGTCACTTTAAGTTCAAGGCATGGCTTGCATCCACAGGACTTATTTTTATTCAGAATGGATATGGCAGATACTGCATTGATATGGAAGTTAATGATATAGGGATACTTGATTATCCTTGCAAAAAATACGTTGAACTTCCAAGAGAGAGCCTTGTAGAGGAACTTACTCAGGCAGACAAGAACCTGATGTTACAGCTCTTTATAGAAAATATGGATGAGCTGCAGAAACAGCTTGATGAAGGTAAGGACAGACCAAGAGTCCTGATTCTCTCAGAGCCTTTATGTGAGCTTGATGTAAGAGAGAGAATATTCAGAGATCTTGTTAATGAATATGGCAAGGTAGATGGCAGGGACGCTGTAGTAATGATCAAGCAGCACCCAAGAGATTACCTTGATTATAATAAGTTATTCCCAGATCAGATTATTCTGGCTGGTACATTTCCTATGGAAATGCTGAATTTCATTGAGGGGCTTAGATTCAACAGACTTGTATCAGTTTATACAGTAGTTGATTCTATCAAGTTTGTAGATGAGAAGCTGTTCCTTGGAGATGACTTCATGGATAAGTATGAAGCACCAGAAATACACAGAATAAATGAACAGATTAAATAAGGAGTCTTATGAAAAAAATACTAGATAAAATGATGGTTCTGCTGGACGCCAGACAGAAAAGGCAGATGGTCGGAATTATAATACTGATGCTCATTGGGGGCGTTTTGGAATCTCTTGGTATAGCGCTTATCGTACCTGTAATGCAGATAGTAATGGATGAATCAGCTATACAGAAGAATAAGTATCTGTCTGTAATATATGATAGTTTTGGATTTACAAGCGCGTTGCAGCTAGCAACTCTTGTAATGTTTGCGCTTATTCTTGTATTTGTAATCAAGAATGTATTCCTGTTCTTTGTTAATAAGATACAGCTCAAATTCGTATACACCAATCAGTTTGCCACATCAAGGCGCATGATGATCAACTTTATGCAGAGACCTTATGAGTATTACTTAAATGCGGATACATCAGTTATTCAGAGAAATATTACATCTGATGTTAATAACATGTACGGACTGATACTGTCATGCCTGCAGCTTACAAGTGAGATTATTGTATTTGGATGCCTTGTAATTCTGCTGTTGACACAGGAAGCCAAGATGACATTATTTATAGCTGGACTTCTCGTAGTAGTACTTGCAGTTATTAAGTTCATTATCAAACCTATCATGGTCAAGGCTGGTCAGGACAATCAGGATTATTACAGCGGATTATATAAATGGATCGATGAGTCAGTAACTGGTATCAAAGAAATCAAGATAGCTGCCAAAGAAAACTATTTTATCAATGGATATGCAGCTTGTGGTGCCGGATATGTTAATGCGGTTCAGAAATATAACCTGTATAATTCAACACCTCGTCTTCTGATAGAGACTATCAGTATTGGTGGTATGGTTGGTTATATGCTCATAGTTATCAATCAGGGTAGAAGCATGTCGGATCTGATTCCGCAGCTGTCAGTCCTTGCAGCTGCTGCAGCAAGACTTCTTCCTAGTGCTAACAGAATTAATAACTATCTGACAGCTATTAGTTATTTTGAACCATTCTTTATGAATGTAAGTGATAACCTGCAGACAGAGATTCATGACGGATCGGTTTCATATAAGGCTGAAGATTATGTAGATAAGCAGAATGTAGACAAGCTGCCTATACATAACAAGATTGAGATGAAGAATATCAAATATAAGTATCCTAATGCTGATTCATATGTACTTGATGGAGCCAATATGGATATCAGTGTTGGTAAGGCTGTTGGTATCGTAGGAACATCTGGTGCCGGTAAGACTACTATTGTAGACGTTATGCTGGGACTACTTAAGCCGGAGGATGGCCAGATACTGGCTGATGGTGTAGAAGTCAGAGATCATTATCAGTCATGGCTTAAGAATATTGGATATATTCCACAGACTATATTTATGATTGACTCGACTATCAGGAAAAACGTAGCTTTTGGCGTTCCTGATGATGAGATAGATGATAACAAGGTATGGCAGGCACTTAAGGAGGCTCAGCTTGATGAGTTCATTAAGAGTCTTCCAGATGGACTTGATACAACAATAGGTGAACGAGGTATCAGATTGTCAGGTGGTCAGAGACAGCGTATAGGTATTGCCAGAGCTCTTTTTGAAGATCCTGAGGTACTGGTACTTGATGAAGCAACATCTGCTCTTGATGGTGAGACAGAGGCTGCAATCATGGATTCTATTAATAGCCTGCATGGTCGTAAGACACTTATAATTATTGCTCACAGACTTCAGACAATTGAAAAGTGTGATGTTGTCTACAGAGTAAAAGACGGCAAAGTAGTTGTCGAGAGATAAAAATAAAAAGAAGGTCTTGTTGTGAAAAAGAAGAGAGAAGCTAATTTTGAATTATTAAGAATACTTGCCATGTTCATGGTAGTGGTACTGCATTACCTGTCGCATGCTGATGCACTTGTCAAACTGGGAGTTCCAGCTACAAGGGTAGAGATTGTTGCGACTCTTATAGAGGCACTTAATATTGTCGCTGTAAATGTATGGGTATTAATTAGCGGATATTTTCTGTCTGAAACAGGATTTAGAATTAAGAGAATTATAATTCTGATAGCTCAGATTTATTTCTATACAATCTGCGTTTCATTTGTAATGATGGCAACAAACGTATATGTGGTACATACTACAGATTCAGTATATAAGCTCGTACAGTACATATTCCCAATTGAGTCAGAACATTACTGGTTTGCAACATCTTATGTTATCCTGTATGTTCTTGCACCAGTATTAAATGCTGGAATTGAGAAGCTTACAAGAAATCAATTAAGAGTTGTAATAATGGGATTGTTACTATGGTTCTCACTTATTAAGACAATAGTACCTGTAGTATTTGCTACAGACCACTTTGGATATGACTTTGGATGGTTTATATGCCTGTATCTGATAGCAGGTTATATCAAGAAATATAATGTAGTCCTGTTTTATGATGCCAAAAAGAGCCTTATGGTATACCTTGGTTCTGTATTTATAATATTTGCAGCAGTAATGGGAGTATATTATATCAATTTGTACAGAGGCGGTCTCGTATACTATTTTACAGTGCCATTCCACTATAACTTTATATTCTGTCTGACAGGAGCACTTGGTATATTCTCACTGTTTAGATTTATCAGGATCAAAGAAGGCAGATTTGCTGATATAGTAAGGCGCATAGCACCATATACATTTGGCGTATACCTCTTACACGAGCATCTTGAAATTAGAGACAGATGGCTTGAGTGGATGGAAGGTATCTTTGGGAACGTGCCAAGAGACAGCGTTATATTGTTCATAGTGAATATGATTCTCTGTGTAACAGCAGTGTTTGTAGCCGGTGTATTTATTGACTGGATTCGTGCAGTTATCTTTAATTACATCAGACGTGTAATGCGTAATAGCGGGGCTACAAGATTATTTGACAGAATTGATATATCTCTACGAGACTAAATATAGGGTTTTGGGAGTTTTGTTGTTTTGATAGATAGGGGAATTATTTAATGGCATTTACACATCTTCATGTCCATACAGAATATAGTCTTCTGGACGGCTCTAATAAGATTAAGACTTATGTCAAGAGACTTAAAGAGCTGGGAATGACTGCCGGAGCTATAACAGATCACGGCGTTATGTATGGCGTAATAGATTTCTATAAAGAAGCAATGGCTAATGATATTAAGCCTATTCTTGGGTGTGAAGTCTACGTTGCTCCTGATTCCAGATTTGACAGAAGTCTGGGACAGGACGATGAGAGATACTATCACCTTGTTCTACTTGCAGAGAATAATACAGGTTATGCAAATCTTTCACATATTGTCAGCAGAGGTTTTACAGAAGGCTATTATTACAAGCCTCGTGTAGATATGGAGCTGCTTGAACAGTATCATGAGGGAATTATATGTCTTTCAGCATGTCTTGCTGGTGAGATTCCGCGTTTATTACAAAAGGATATGTATGCTGAGGCTGTAGAGGCAGCTAAGCGTTATGACAGTATTTTTGGCCATGGCAATTTCTTCCTGGAGATGCAGGATCATGGAATACCTGCCCAGCAGAATGTTAATGCTGATCTTATGCGCATGAGTAAAGAGCTTGATATTGGCCTTGTATGCACCAATGACTGTCATTATACATACGAGGATGATGCAGAGGCACATGATGCTCTTTTATGCATTCAGACGGGTAAGAAGATAGCTGATCAGGACCGTATGAGGTATGAAGGCGGACAATACTATGTCAAGAGCGAAGAGGAGATGAGAGCTCTTTTTCCATATGCTCAGGAAGCGCTTGATAATACGCAGAAGATTGCGGACAGATGTAATGTTGAGATTGAATTTGGTGTTACCAAGCTCCCACATTTCGAAGTGCCTGAGGGATATGATTCATGGACATATCTTAACAAGCTATGCCTTGACGGTTTGAATGAGAGATATCCGGATGATGATGGAACTTTAAGAAAAAGACTAGATTATGAGCTTGGTGTAATCAACAAGATGGGATATGTTGATTATTTCCTGATTGTATGGGATTACATTAATTATTGCAGGCAGAATGGTATTGCAGTTGGTCCTGGAAGAGGATCTGCTGCTGGTAGTATTGTTTCATATTGTATGCATATTACTAATATAGATCCTATTAAATATGACCTTCTCTTTGAGAGATTCCTTAATCCGGAGCGTGTATCCATGCCTGATATAGACGTGGATTTCGAATACGAGAGAAGGCAGGAAGTTATAGATTATGTAACTGAAAAATACGGAGCGGACAAGGTAGTTCAGATAATTACATTTGGTACGCTTGCTGCAAAGGGTGTTATAAGAGATGTAGCTAGAGTAATGGATCTTCCATACAGTCTTGCAGACAGTATAGCAAAGATGATTCCAAATGAGCTCAATATCACTTTGGACAGAGCACTTGAAATGAACTCAGAACTCAGACAGATGTATGAGAGTGAGCCTCAGATATACAAGCTCATCAGCATATGTAAACAGCTTGAAGGATTGCCAAGACATACATCTATCCATGCAGCCGGTGTAGTTATCTGCCAGAGTCCTGCAGAGGATCTGGTACCACTGTCACGTTCAGCAGAAGGTAATATTACAACTCAGTTCACAATGACTACAATTGAGGAACTGGGACTTCTCAAAATGGATTTCCTGGGACTTAGAACGCTTACAGTTATCAAGGATGCTGTTAATAGTGCAAATGCATCAAATGGAGCACGTCCTGGAGATGCTAACTATATAGATATTGATAAGATTGATTATGATGATCCTAAGGTCCTTGCATATATCAGTAGTGGTAAGGATGAAGGTGTATTCCAGCTGGAGAGTGCCGGAATGAAGGCATTCATGAAGGAGCTACGCCCACAGTCTCTGGAAGATATCATAGCCGGAATATCACTGTACAGACCAGGCCCTATGGACTTCATCCCAAGATATATTGAGGGAAAAAATGATTCTGCCTCAATAACATATGCAACGCCGGAGCTTGAGCCTATATTAAATGCAACCTATGGCTGTATTGTATATCAGGAGCAGGTTATGCAGATAGTTCAGCAGCTTGGCGGCTATACACTTGGAAGAGCCGACCTTGTAAGACGTGCAATGAGTAAGAAAAAGCAGCATGTAATGGAAGTTGAACGTAATAATTTTGTATATGGTAATCCAGAGGAAAACGTACCTGGATGTGCATCAAGAAATATTGCCCCTGAAATTGCTAATGGAATATATGATTCCATGATGGATTTTGCCAAGTATGCATTTAATAAGTCACATGCAGCCTGTTACGCAGTTGTTGCGATACAGACAGCCTGGCTTAAGTACTATTATCCTGTTGAATTTATGGCTGCTCTTATGACATCAGTTATAGATAATGCTGGTAAGGTCGCAAGATATATAGATACCTGTAAGAGTATGGGCATACAGATCCTTCCACCAGATATTAATGAAGGCGTATCAGGATTCTCAGTTGCAGATATTACAGATGCAGAGGGAAAGCCTAAAAAGGCAATCAGATACTCTCTTACAGCTATTAAGGGCGTAGGAAGACCAGTAATAGATGCTATTGTAAGAGAAAGAGAAGCGGGCGGCAGATTCCACGATATCAATAACTTTTTATCCAGAATGTCGGCTGGAAATGAGGTCAATAAACGTGCTGTAGAGAACTTTATAAAGGCTGGTGCATTTGATTCTCTTGGCGGTACCAGACTTCAGTTCATGAGCGTATATAGCAGGATCATGGACAGAATCCATGATAATAGCAGGAACAATATGGCTGGACAGATGTCTCTTTTTGACCTTGCAACAGAAGAGGACAAGAGTCAGTTTGAGATTCAGCTCCCTAATGTCGGTGAATATGACAAGGATATGCTTCTGGAATTTGAAAAAGAGGTCCTAGGTATATATGTAAGCGGACATCCGCTTGAAGAATATGCTGGAATCTGGAAGAAGAATATTACAAACCAGACAATAGATTTTTATATAGATGAAGAGACGGGAGAGCCTCTTGTTAAGGATAATGCCCAGGTCACAATTGGCGGAATTATAGTTGATAAAAAGGTCAAATATACTAAGAATGACAAGGTAATGGCTTTCCTTACAATAGAAGATCTGTATGGATCTGTGGAAGTAATAGTTTTTCCTAAGACATATGAAGCAAATGCAGGAAGACTTAACGAGGATTCCAAGGTATTTATTAAAGGTCACGTATCTGTAGAGGAAGATAAGGATGCCAAGGTCATTGCAAACAGGATACTTATGTTTGACGAAGTACCTAAGACAGTGTGGATACAGATACCTGATATGACAACTTTTGAAGCCAAAGAGCAGACTATTTTGGAACTTATATCAGGATCAAAAGGCTCGGATTCGGTTGTTGTTTATATCAAAGAGACCAAGCAGATGAAGAAATATCCTACCAAATATCTCGTAAGAGCTAATGAGACATTTTTAAATAAGCTTGAAAAGGAGTTTGGCAAGGATAATATCAGGACTACATAATTAAAAAACGTATTTTGGCATTAATTTAAACTCAAAACCACAAGAAATTCTTAAAATGTAGTGTATATTTTATAAAATTGTGGTTGTCTAATTGCATGTTAAAAATATTTGCGTTAATATAAGAAAGTAAGACTGATAATAAATTATCAATAGTAGAGGTTATCATTATGGCAAAAGAAATTAAAACAGTTGCAGTTCTGACTAGTGGAGGAGATGCTCCAGGAATGAACGCAGCGATTCGTGCAGTAGTTCGTAAATCACTGGACAATGGTCTTAAGGTTAAGGGTATCAAGAAGGGTTATAACGGTCTTCTTAACGAAGAGATTATTGATATGGATAGACACAGCGTATCAGATATCATCCAGCGTGGTGGTACAATCCTTGGTACAGCAAGATGTCTTGAATTCAAAACATTAGAAGGACAGCAGAAGGGTGCTGAAATCTGCCGTAAGCACGGTATCGATGGTATCGTAGTTATCGGTGGTGACGGTTCATACCGTGGTGCTCAGAAGCTTTCACAGCAGGGTATCAATACAATCGGTATCCCTGGTACAATCGATTTGGATATAGCATGTTCAGATTATACAATCGGTTTCGATACAGCTATCAATACAGCTATGCAGGCTATCGACAAGATTCGTGATACATCATCTTCTCATGAGAGATGTTCAGTAATCGAGGTTATGGGTAGAAATGCTGGTTATATCGCTCTTTGGTGCGCAATCGCCAATGGTGGTGATGATCTTCTTCTTCCAGAGAAGTATGATTACAACGAGCAGAGAATTATCGATAACATCATCGATAACCGTAAGAGAGGTAAGACACATCATATCGTTGTTAATGCCGAAGGTATCGGACATTCAACATCTATGGCTCGTCGTATCGAGGCAGCTACAGGTATCGAGACAAGAGCAACAATTCTTGGATACATGCAGCGTGGTGGTAGCCCAACATGTAAGGACCGTGTATATGCATCTATGATGGGATGTTATGCAGCAGATATTCTTGCAGCTGGTAAGACTAACAGAGTTGTAGGATATCGTAATGGTCAGTTCGTTGACTATGATATCGAGGAAGCACTCAACATGACAAAGTCAATCGACGAGTACATGTACGAGATCAGCAAGATTCTGTAATTGAATTTGAACGATATAAACATAAATATAGCGGCTCTGTGGCGTAAATGCTGCAGAGCTGTTTCTTGTAGTAGAAGTGAGGAATTATAGTGATTACAAGTACTGGTAATGCCAATATTAGAAGAGTAAGTGGATATCTGAATAAGAGTAAGGACAGAAAACATGACAAAGTCTTCGTAGTCGAAGGCTTTAAAATGGTACGTGAGATACAGCCAGAGAGAATTAAGGAAGTATACATTTCTGAAGATTATGTCAAAAAAGCATCAAAGGAAGAAAATGAATTCCTTAAAAAATTAAAAAATGGATATGAGCTTGTCAGCAATACTGTTTTTCAAAAAATGTCTGATACACAGACTCCTCAGGGAATACTTGCAGTAGTCAGCCAGTATGAATATTCCATGTCAGATATTCTAGGAAGTGATAAGCCTCTTTTATTAATTTTAGAGAATATTCAGGACCCTGGAAATGTAGGAACTATGTTCCGTTCAGCAGAAGGTGCAGGTGTTAATGGCATCATCTTAAGCAGAGGAAGTGCAGATATTTATAATCCAAAGGTAATCAGATCTACTATGGGATCTATATTCAGACTTCCATTCATATATGTTGATTCTATTCCAGATACAGTAAGAGAACTGGGACAGAAAGGCGTAAAGAGCTATGCTGCTCATCTAAAGGGTACCCAAAACTATGATGAAATCAGTTATGAGAACGGAACAGCATTTATGATTGGCAATGAAGGCAATGGACTTACCAGGGAAGCAGCAGATTCAGCAGATGAATATATATTGATACCAATGCTTGGTAAAGTTGAGTCAATGAACGCTGCAACATCAGCTGCGATTTTAACATTCGAAGCAGCCAGACAAAGACGAAATAAATAAGTAAAAATTAATAATTCCATATATAAATTACAAATAAATATTAATAATAAATAAAAATAAATAAAATATAAAAAAGGGGAATGACTATGGTAATAGGATTTATAGGTCTTGGAAACATGGCTAAAGCCATGATTGGCGGTATTTTGAAAAATGATGTAGTTCAGACAGAAGATATTATCGGTTCTGCACCATCAGCACAAACTAGAAGTGCTGTAAATGAAGAGTTTGGGATTCACACAATGGAATCAAATGCACAGGTTGCTGACGAGGCAGATATTATAGTACTTGCAGTTAAGCCACAGTACTTCAAGGTAGTAATTGCGGACATTATGGACCATGTGGATGAGAACAAACTCATCATCAGTATTGCAGCAGGTAAAACAATCGAATGGATTACTAATGAATTTGAAAAAAAGGTCAAGATCATAAGAGCCATGCCAAACACTCCAGCCCTTGTAAGTGAAGGCTGTACAGCTGTTTGCAGAAGTGAAAATGTATCAGATGATGACATTAAATTTGCAATGGAGATTTTCAATAGCTGCGGTAAGGCAAACCTAGTACCAGAGTCACTTATGGACGTTGTAGTAGGCGTAAGCGGTTCATCTCCGGCCTATGTATTCATGTTCATAGAGGCAATGGCAGACGCAGCAGTAGCTGGAGGCATGCCACGCAAACAGGCCTATGAATTTGCTGCTCAGTCAGTTCTGGGTAGTGCCAAGATGGTTTTGGAAACTGGAAAACATCCAGGTGAACTTAAGGATATGGTTACTTCTCCTGCTGGTACAACAATACAGGCTGTCAAAGCCCTTGAAGAAAAAGGCTTTAGAGGTACTGTTATGGATGCGGTTGAGGCTTGTATTGAGAAATCAAGAAGTCTCTAAAATGGAAACTCCAAGGTAAAAATAGCCATAAATGCATGTCGATAACTCGTCTATTTTTGTTCAATATTACCTAAAAATTTGACATTTAAGTGATAAAATGGTAGTATCGTTACGTAACTATTTTAACAAAAATGTAACAGAAGAAAATGTAAATGAAGGACGAGAAAGACGTATGACAAAAGCAACAAGGTTTTCTCTGAGAGCGTTAGGACTTGGGTTGGCTACTATTCTAACTATTAGCTCAAATGGGATAACCGCAGATGCCAGGGAGAATCGTATTCTTACATCTATGAATGTTGGAGTGGGAGATATCATCAATCCTACAGATTCTTTGGTAAAAGAAGTTACAGATGGGTCAGACTTATATGCAAAGGCAGATATCGATACTGACACAGAACAGAATAATGTAACAACAGATGATGAAGATGAAACTGATTTAGTAATGGCAAACGTAACACAGGCCATGAATATCAGAGTAGAGCCAAACGAGGATGCTGAAAAAGTCGGAGTTCTGTACAAGGACTGCGGAGGAAGGATACTCGAACAGCAGGATGGCTGGACTAAGATTGAGTCTGGTGACCTGGTTGGATGGGCAAAAGACGAATACTTGTTATTTGGTGAGGATGCTGTTGCACTTGCTGAAGAAGTAGGTGTAGAACTTGTAACTAGTACGACAGATGCTCTTAGAATTAGAGAGGAAGCAAATGACGATGCTGAGGTACTTGCGGTACTTACAGATAACAGTTTTGTAGATTTCGTTGAAGATCTGGGTAACGGTTGGATTAGCGTAGACTACAATGACGAAACTGGTTATGTTAAGGCAGAGTATGTTTCTACAGACTTTAGAATTGATGCTGGAGAGACACTTGCAGCAATTAAGGCCAGAGAAGAAGCAGAGAAAGAAGCTGAACTTACTAAGAATCGCGGTGCAGTTAGCGCATCTACAGATGAAACAAGACTACTTGCTGCCCTTATTCAGTGTGAAGCTGGAAATCAGCCATACGAAGGTAAGGTTGCTGTTGGAGCAGTAGTTATGAACCGTGTTAAGAGCGGAGCTTATGCAAACACTATTTCCGGTGTTATATATGCATCAGGACAGTTTACACCAGCGCTTAACGGTAATGTTGACAGAGTATACAATGGAAGTATATCAGATAGTTGTTTACAGGCGGCACAGGCTGCACTTAATGGTGAGACCACAGTTGGTGGATGTACTCACTTTAGAAGAGCCGGAGGACATGAAGGACAGGTAATTGGAGATCATGTATTCTGGTAATATACAGTAGTTATATAGTTATATTGATGGCTATGGGTTGAATTTCAATCCATAGTCATTTATTATTTAAGGGAAATTGCTATGCTGTGCTCCATCGTATTATTATGCAGGCAAATTTTTTGTTATAAAATAATTTACAGAAAGAATAGGTGAATCAAATGGCAGAGATTAATTTACATGGACGTGACTTTTTAAAACTACTGGACTTTACAACAGAAGAAATAGAGTATCTACTGGATCTTGCTGCAGATCTTAAGCAGAAAAAAAAGAATGGTGAGCTTACAGAAATATATAAAGGTAAGAATGTTGCTCTTATTTTTGAAAAGACAAGTACACGTACAAGATGCTCATTTGAGGTAGCAGCACATGATCTGGGAATGGGATCAACATACCTTAATCCAACAGATTCACAGATAGGCAAAAAAGAAAGTATTGCAGATACAGCAAGAGTTCTTGCAAGTATGTATGATGGAATCGAATACAGAGGCTTTGATCAGGAAATAGTAGAGACAATTGCCAAGTATTCTAAGGTTCCTGTATGGAATGGACTTACTAATGAGTTCCATCCAACACAGATGCTTGCTGACCTTTTAACTATAAGAGAGCATTTTGGACATCTTAAAGGCATCAATTTTGTATACATGGGCGATGCAAGATATAACACAGGTAATTCACTTATGGTTGCATGTGCTAAGATGGGCATGAACTTTACAGCTTGTACTAACAAGAAATATTATCCATCACAGGAACTTATTGATACATGTCAGGAAATTGCCAAGACTACAGGTGCTACTCTCACATTTACAGAAGATGTAATGGCAGCAACAAAGGGCGCTGATGTAATCAGCACAGACATCTGGGTATCAATGGGTGAGCCAGATGATGTATGGGAAGAGCGTATCAAAGACCTCATGCCATACAGAGTTGACAAGAAAGTTATGGATAATGCTGGAAGTCAGGCAGTATTTATGCACTGTCTGCCATCATTCCACGATCTCAACACAGGAATAGGCAAACAGATTAAGGAAAAATACGGTCTTAATGAAATGGAAGTTACTGATGAAGTATTTGAATCACCAGCTTCAATAGTATTCCAGGAAGCAGAGAACCGTATGCATACAATCAAAGCAGTTATGTATGCTACAATTTAAAAAATATACAGAGGGGTGACAAATGATACTTGTAATTGATGTTGGAAATACGAATATAACTTTTGGAGTATTTAAGGGTGATAAACTCGTGGCATCATTCAGAATGATGTCTGAGACCTCTCATACTTCAGATGAATATGGTATGCAGGTGATAGCTCTTTTGCAGGCAAATGGTGTAAATAAGGCAGATATAGAAGGTGTAATTATAGCCAGCGTAGTGCCTAAGGTTATGCATGCGCTTGTTAACTGCATCCAGAAGTATATAGGAAAGAGACCATATATAGTAGGACCTGGAATCAAAACAGGTATCAAGATTGTTACAGAAAATCCAAGAGAAATTGGACCAGATCTGATTGTAGATGCAGTTGCCGGATATGAAATATATGGTGGTCCGGTAATGATAATTGACTTTGGAACCGCAACAACTTATATTGTTGTAAATGAAAAAGGTGAATTTTGCACAGGAGTAGTTTCACCTGGTATCAGAATATCTGCTAAGGCTCTCTGGGAAGATACAGCCAAGCTTCCTGAAGTAGAGATTAAGAAACCTGCAACAATACTTGCACAGGAGACAATCTCCAGTATGCAGGCAGGACTTGTCTTTGGACAGATAGGTCAGACCAAATATATAATCGAAGAAATGCGAAAAGCTCTTGGATATACCAATATGAAAGTTGTAGCAACGGGCGGTCTTGGAAGAATGATATCTGAAGAGACAGAAGAGATTGACGTATATGACAAGAACCTTACGCTTACAGGACTTAAGCTTATATATGACAAGAATAGAAAGAATAAGCCTAAGATACAGGAGTATGAGGAACAATAATGATTAATAACGAAGAAAATTTAAATTCAGAAAATACAAATGATGAAGTAGAAAAGAGACAGGTATATTCAAGTGAAGAGACACCTGAATCTATTGCAAAAGGTAGACATAGTGATACACTTGAAGCTAAAAAGAATGAGAGTACCAAAGAGCAGAGGAGACTTATCATCAATAAGGAAACAGGTAAGATTGTAAATGCTGAAACAGGCGAAGAAGTTACTGAAATTAATATGGTAACTGAAGATGGTAAGCTTGGAAGCGTATCTGCAGGTGGCAGAATCATTCTATGTGGTGCAAATGCATATGAGCAGAAATACTACTTCAACCCACTTTTTAGTAAGATTCCTGAGAGTATTCAGAAAGAGCTGAATATTATATGCGTTCTATTCACACAGTCTGCAGGCGGAGTATTCACAATTGAATATGAGGATGACGGCGAGATTACAATGGAGACAAATGTTGATGAAGACGATATAACATATGATGAAATAGCTGCTGGTCTCCTCATTGGAGAAATCAGAAGAAAACGTCAGGAACTGTTTGAGTCTCTTCAGATGTATTACAGAATATACATTCTGCATGAGAACCCAGCCGATATTCTCACCGAAGAAGATGAGTAATTTAGATTTATGAACAGATTAAAAGAAATACAAATTGGAAATGTTAAACTGAAGAATAATGTTATACTAGGACCAATGGCAGGGGTATCAGACCTGCCATTTCGTCTGCTCTGTAGTGAAATGAGCGCAGGTCTTGTATGCATGGAAATGGTAAGTGCCAAGGCTATTACTTATAAGAATAAGAAGACAGATGATCTTATGGAGATTCATCCAAATGAACATCCAGTTTCTCTTCAGCTATTTGGTTCAGAGCCCGATATCATTGCAGAGGCCGTAAGACTTATTGCTGATAAGCCATATGACATCCTCGACATTAATATGGGATGTCCTGTACCAAAGGTAGTTGGTAATGGGGAGGGCTCAGCCCTTATGAAGAAGCCAGAGCTCATAGAAGAAATAGTTAGTGCTATGGTGAAGGCTACTGACAGACCGGTTACTGTAAAGATTAGAAAAGGGTTCAATGATGAATCTGTAAATGCTGTTGAATGTGCGCTTGCAGCTCAAAGTGGCGGTGCATCAGCTGTAGCAGTTCATGGCAGAACCAGAGAACAGTATTATTCAGGAAATGCTGACTGGAGCATTATTGCTAAGGTCAAGGATGCTCTTGATATACCTGTAATAGGTAATGGAGATGTAGTAGACGGGCCATCTGCAGAGAGAATGCTTGCAGAGACAGGATGCGATGCAGTCATGGTAGCAAGAGCTGCGCAGGGTAATCCATGGATATTTAGAGAGATTACAGCATATCTTAAGGGAGAGGAAGTTCCGGCAAGACCAACTCCTGAAGAAGTATATGAAATGATACTAAGACATGCGGATCTGCAGCTTGAATACAAAGGCGAGTATATAGGTATAAGGGAAATGAGAAAGCATGTGTCATGGTACACAGCAGGATTTCCTAATTCAGCAAGACTTAGAAATAAGATAAATAGTATGGAAGATATGGATTCTCTTAAGGAGGCATGCCTTGAAATACGAAGAAAATGATGGTAAAGTAATTATCGTAATATAGATAATTCTTTTAAGTTTAAGGCATCTCAGTTTTTAATTGAGGTGCTTTTTATTTAATAGGAAATTGCTTTGCAAATTTCCTATTAAATAAAAAGCACTCCGTGCAGGATGCGCACCTCGCGGAAATGAAGATAATTGCTTTGCAATACCGCTCGGGCGCGAAGAGTCGCAAGCGACTCTTTATTTAAAATAAAATATTAAAAACTAATAACTGTTATACTAAAAAGCCTGAAATCCTTATAAAATAGAGCTTTGACAAATATAGTATCTTGATAATACTATATTTATTGTCTTAGAATGATTATTAATAGTAAAAAGTTTCTTGTATGGGTAAATAGTATGAAAAAGATAATGGGAAGAGCGGTGCATGCAGTAATTACTGTAGCGGCAATTATTACAACAGTATTTTTGTCCAGGACTGTTGTATATGCATCTGGTACAAATGTATATACAGGTGATTATGTACCGGCTACGCTTAATGGAACTACATATAGCTCTGCAGATGCCAAAGACTTTGTTAATGTGAACAGATACACATTAAACTCTGGTGGCACAAATACTACAGGGGATTACTATGACCTTCTGTCATCTACTCAGAAGGTTATTTATACTGCAATAGGAGAGGCATCAGTAAGCCCTTATACAACTAAGTATGAATGGAAATCAGATGTTTCTTATGCAGGAGAACTTACAGGTCTTAGTACGGTATCAAGTTCTGATTATACGGTTGCACAACAGGCTTTTGCATACGACCATCCAGGTCAGCTCGAGAGTCAGTTATGCTATGCATATTTACCATCAGTTTCTGGTACCTTGTATCTTGCATATTATAACCAGGATGGTTATGATTTCGATTCGATGGAAAGTGAACTTAGAGCTGCCAGAATTAGTTTTTTATCAGGTATAGATCTAACTGGATCAAGCGCAGATGTTGAAATGAAGGTTCACGACGCTCTGATTGAAAGCGTAACTTATGATAAAACCTGTGCAACGGCTAATAACTCTCATCATGTAGGGCATACAGCCTATGGAGCACTTGTAGATAAGACTTGTGTATGTGATGGATACTCAGTTGCGTTTATGTATCTTCTGGAAGCATGTGATATAGAAGCCAAGGTAGTTACAGGATATGCTGGAACAGTTAGTCTTGGAGGTCATGCCTGGAATATAGTTAATATAGATGACAGCTGGTATGAGGTTGATACGACATGGGATGATCAGTCAGTTGCAACCAAGATGTATTATCCAGCGCTTACTCACATGTTCTACAATCTGACTACAGCGCAGATAACACTGATGATTGAGACAAAAGGTACAACATATATAGATCCTACTGGAACAGTTGATGATTATGTTATTACGAGTAGTAAGACCTATAAGCACAACAGAGCATTTGTTGGTGCGCTTATGAATGAATATATAGGAACTGATGCAACATACAGCTACAGTAATTTAACTAACGATGCTTACATTGTTACAGTACAGGACGTAGAATCAGTTTCTCTTGATATTAATGAATATGTTTTTAGCTTAGCTGGAGAAACTCTGCAGCTGACAGCTACAGTCCTTCCAGAGGATGCCAATGATAAATCTGTTAAATGGACCAGCTCCAATAAAAGCATTGCAACGGTTGATAGTAACGGTCTTGTGACATGCGTATCAGATGGAACAGCGACTATAACTGTTGCGACAAATTCAGGTGATTATAAGGATACATGTACTGTTAGTTATACAGCTCCTGCTGAACAGGCAGATCTTGATGCTGATGCTGATTCAAATTCAGAAGCATCAGCATCAGGAAGTTCATCATCGTCAGGAACAGAAACAGCTGCAGCTACTGATAATAGCACTACTACAGTAGAAACTGTTCAGTCTACAGATACGAGATCATCAGCTATAGTAGGTACTGAATTTAAATATGGTAAAGGCAAGTATGTAGTAACAGGTGATAAGGAAGTAGCGTTTAAAAAGCCAGTCAAAAAGACATACAGCTCATTTACAATACCACAGACAATTACAGTAGATGGCTGCGAATATACAGTTACTTCAATATCTGCCAAGGCATTTTATAAATGTACTAAGTTAAAAACAATTACTATACCTAAATATGTTATGACTATAGGAAATAATGCATTTAATAAATGCACGAGCCTTAAGAAAATAACTCTTCCAAAATACCTAAAAAGTATTGGCAAAAAAGCCTTCTATGGATGCAAGAATTTAAAAAAGGTAACTATAGAATCTACTCAGCTTACTTCTATAGGGAAAAGGGCCTTTAGAGGTGTACACAAAGATATAGTATATAAGCTGCCAGCGGCTAAAAAGAAGAAGTATAAAAGCCTTATAAAGAAATCCAGTTAATGTTTGACATACTCGCCATATGTTTGTATAATACATGAGTTAAATTAACGATTTTCATTTGGAAAAGATTAAATTTTGGCATAGATCGAAATTATTTTCTATAGAAGGGTGTAAGTGAAATGGAAGAAAAAAAGAATATTTTAACTTATGAAGGTCTCAAAAAATACGAAGAAGAGCTTGAAAACCTCAAGGTTGTAAAGCGTAAAGAAGTTGCTGAGAAGATCAAAGAAGCAAGAGCACAGGGCGATTTATCAGAGAACGCTGAGTATGATGCTGCTAAAGATGAACAGCGTGATATCGAAGCAAGAATTGAAGAACTCGAAAAAATCCTTAAGAACGCAGAAGTAGTTGTTGAGGAAGAAGTAGACCTTGATAAGATCGGTATTGGATGTACAGTTCAGATCCACGACGTAGAATTTGATGAGGATCTGGAATATAAGATTGTTGGTTCATCAGAAGCTGACAGCCTTAAGGGTAAGATTTCAAACGAGTCACCTGTTGGTAAGGCACTTATCGGTGCTAAGAAGGGTGATACTGTTGAAGTTGAAACACAGGCAGGCTTATTCAAGTATGTAGTACTTGGAATTGAGCGTCGCAGTATCTGAGACAATTAGTAACGTGTTAATTCTTGCCGATGTGTTTAAAAGCGCATCGGCATTTTTGCGGAATTAAGAAATGATTTCGCTATATAAGTTTAAATAAGCGGAAAGACCGATTTTATGAATTAGAAACAGGAGGTTAGAAATGGCAGATAATAATCAGCAGAAGCCAGTCACTGAAGCAGAACTTGGTAGACTCTTACAGGTAAGAAGAGACAAGTTAAAAGAGTTACAGGAAGCAGGAAAGGATCCTTTCCAGATTGTTAAATATGATCAGAAGCAGCATACACAGGAAATTCGTGACAATGTAGAAAAGTACGAAACTGTTCTTGCAGTTGATGAAGAAGGAAAGACAATCACTCCAGCCAGAGAAGATATCCCAGAAGAAAAGATCGTTTCAATAGCAGGTAGACTTATGTCTAAGCGTGTTATGGGTAAGGCATCATTCTGTAACCTTCAGGACCGTGACGGACGCATCCAGATCTATGTATCACGTAATGATCTTGGGGATGAGGCATATGCTGAATTCAAGCGTATGGATATTGGTGATATCGTTGGTATTAAGGGCTTTGTATTCAAGACAAAGACAGGCGAGTTATCAGTTCATGCATTTGAACTTATTCTCCTTTCTAAGTCTCTTAAGCCACTTCCAGAGAAGTTCCATGGTCTTACAGACACAGAAATCAGATATAGACAGAGATATGTTGACCTTATCATGAATGAAGATGTTAAGGAGACATTCAAGAAGAGATCTGCTATCATTCGTGAAATCCGTAACTTCCTTGCAGGAAGAGATTTCATGGAAGTTGAAACACCAATGCTCGTTGAGAACGCAGGTGGTGCAGCAGCAAGACCATTCCTTACACACTACAATGCTCTTGATGAAGAGAGAAAGCTTCGTATCTCCCTTGAGCTCTACCTTAAGAGACTTATCGTAGGTGGTATGGAAAGAGTATTCGAAATCGGACGTGTATTCCGTAACGAAGGTACAGATACAAGACATAACCCAGAGTTCACACTTATGGAGCTCTATCAGGCATATACAGATTATGAAGGTATGATGGAACTTACAGAGAGCATGTTCCGTTACCTTGCTGAAAAGGTTTGTGGTACAACACTTATCCCTTACGGCGACAAGATGATCGACCTGGGTAAGCCATTCGAGCGTCTTACAATGAATGATGCAATCAAGAAGTATACAGGTATAGACTTCGATACAATTGCTACTGATGAAGAAGCTAAGGCTATTGCTAAGGAAAAGGGTGTTGAATATGAAGAGCGTCATACAAAGGGCGACATCATCAACCTCTTCTTTGAAGAGTTCTGTGAGAAGGAACTAATCCAGCCAACATTCATCATGGATCACCCAGTTGCTATCTCACCACTTACTAAGAGAAAGCCATCAGACCCATCAAAGGTTGAGCGTTTCGAGCTCTTCATTAATACATGGGAAATGTGTAACGCTTATTCAGAGCTTAATGATCCTATCGATCAGAGAGAACGTTTTGCAGCACAGGATGCTAACGCAGCTGCTGGTGATGAAGAAGCTGAGCACACAGATGAGGACTTCCTGAACGCACTTGAAATTGGTATGCCACCAACAGGCGGTATCGGATACGGTATCGACAGACTGTGCATGCTCCTTACAAACAGTGCTGGTATCAGAGATGTACTTCTGTTCCCGACTTTGAAAAGTGCAGGCAAGTAAAAGTCAGTAATTATGCGGCTTCCGAAGCACGGTTAAGACGAAATGACAACAAATTGACAACAATTCTTCCGATAATCACGAAGAATGACAAAGGATTATAAGTTGTTGGAGAAAATAATAGCCTAGAAAATTAGGACCCTAAGGGACCACTTTCTTGAAAGAAATTTCAGGAGAGTGGTCCTTTTTTGCGTTACAGGGCATTTGCACACCAAAAAATTTTATATCGGAGGAAAAAGACATGGAAGATCAGTATTACGACATTGAAAGAAGAACAGCAATCAAAGAGGAAGCAAGAATGTTCCGCAGGAAATTTATTACCTATGAGCAGGCTGAGGTAATCTATAGCATTTCCCACAGGAAGCTTAGGGATATAGCAGAAAAGGCAGGTGCAGTATACAGAATCAATGATGTCAGTGTTCTCATTAACAAGGAAATCCTTGATGAGTTCATGGAGCAGTTCAGACAACCAGCAAATCCTAACGTGAAAATATGAAGGGCGGTGTATAGACATGGCTGGACAGGCTTGGAAGTATTCCGGAGAACTTGATGAAAGAGATTTAGCTTTTTTGCAGCATGAGTTCATCACTGTTCCTATGGGAATAGAATATTACGGATTTAGTGAGAGACCTCTTATAAGAATGGCAAAAGAGGCAGGAGCGTTTTACAAGATCGGAAAAATGACACGTATAAACAGAAATATCTTTGATGCTTATCTTAGGGCTCAAAGAAGGATTCCAAGAATAGGAGGCAAATTATGTGCAAAGTCATAAGTATCAGCAATCAAAAGGGAGGAACAGCGAAAAGTACAACCGCTGTGAATTTAGGTATAGGTATCGCAAGGGAAGGGAAGAGAGTGTTACTGTTAGATTGCGATCCTCAGGGTTCTATGACGATCAGCCTGGGCTTTCCGGAGCCGGATGATATGGAAGTAACGCTGTCAACACTGATGATGAGGGTTGTAAACGAAGAAGAATTACACATAGAGGATGCCATATTACATCATGAGGAAGGAGTGGATCTTATTCCTTCTAATATAGAACTGTCAGCACTTGAGATTTCCATGGTAAATGTCATGAGCAGAGAAACAATACTCAGGCAGCTCTTGGAAGCGGTTAAAGATTCCTACGATTATGCGATTTTGGACTGTATGCCAAGTTTAGGAATGGTCACAATAAATGCTCTGGCATGTGCAGACTCAGTTCTGATACCTGTACAGGCGGCATATTTGCCTGTTAAAGGCCTTCAACAACTTATCAAGACAATTGGCAGGGTAAAGAGACAGCTTAACCCAAAACTTGAAATAGAGGGGATTCTGCTGACCATGGTAGATAACAGAACAAATTATGCAAAAGAAATCTCGCAGCTTGTTTATGACAGTTACTCATCCGCTGTGAAAGTATTTGATACGCAGATACCTATATCTGTCAGGACAGCAGAAACAAGTCTGGAGGGTAGCAGCATTTATAAATACGATCCAAAAGGTAAAGCAACTGCCGCATATAAGGTTCTGACAAAGGAGGTTCTCAATGGCAAATAAGGTTAAAGAAAAGATGAAGCTGACAAGCATAGATGAATTATTGGGGGTACCGGAGACAACAGAAAACGGAACAGAGGAAATTGATATTGAATTGATAAAGCCCTTCAAGAATCACCCTTTCAAGGTTCTTGATGATGAAAAGATGGATGAACTTGTGGATAGTGTGATCAAGCAGGGAATCATTTCTCCTGTGCTTGTACGACCAATGGGTAATGGTACATATGAAATGATATCAGGACATCGAAGAATGCATGCAGCCAAAAAGGCACAGCTTAAGAAGATACCTGCAATAGTCATGGAACTAACTGATGATGAATCGACCATAATGATGGTGGATGCAAATCTT
>CAMJFD010000004.1 GCA_946404845.1 uncultured Butyrivibrio sp.
CACAGACCACCTGTATATTTGCGGTCATCCTCCATCTTGATTTCCCCAATCAGATCAAGGTCCTGTACCAGACCATTTACACCTATATATCTGATAAATCCGCTTATATAAGTATCGTCAGTGTTTTCAAAGCCTGTTATCTTGTGTTGATTGCCCTTGAATACCCCGTCAAAAAAAGGGATTGGCTCAAAGTCTAGTTCTTCAAGATTGATATCCGTATTCAGACTCACTGACTTATCTCTTGACCATGAATTTACGTTACATTTTTTTGCGAATTTTATAAAATCATCTGCTGAATTGATTTCGATGTCCTGATATACGATAATCTCTTCCAAAGCTTCATCCTCACCGGCCTCTTCGGAATCATTTTCTTCAGCATCGGCTTTATCTGCATCCATTTCTGTTGCATTCTTCTTCGTAGTATCTGCCTTCTCAGCATCAGTTTCCGTAATATCCGCATCTGCATCAGCATTTTCAAGCTCCTTTGCAAAAACATTTAACGGGAAAAAGGTAAGGCTGACATCACATGCAACCAGGCAGGCCACCAATCTGATAAGGATACGACTTCTATTTTTCTTCATCATGCCTCATCCTCCTTCACACTTTTTTGACTTCAGCCTTCATATCCGTCAGCTCATCCAGCATTTCCGATGTCATTATCCCATCTTCCAGTCTTGTGATATTACCGCTTTGGATAAATGCTCTTACATCACCTCTGATAACTGCATGGACTTCACCGATTATAGTTCCGTTGATCTGTCCTTCTATTCTTCCATCTACACGCATAAGACCGGTATCTCTTTCCATGGAAAGCGGAACCGATACCTCGAACGAGGTTTTATCAATTATCTTCGCGCCGATCATAAGTATCTGCGGCAGCACAAACATAACAAGGATGATTGATATAACCGTTCCTCTGCCCAGACACTGGCCGATACCGCAGATTGCTCCGTCGGATGTGAGCTGACCGATTGAAAAACCGGCAAGTGCCAGCATTGAACCCGATGTGATTATCGTCGGAAATGCGAAGTTCATCGTCTCGACAATTGCTTCTTTATGTGACATCTGATTTTTCAGCTCCATGAATCTTCCGGAGATAACTATAGCGTAATCAATATTTGCACCCATCTGGATAGAGCTTACGATCAGATACGTCATGAAAAAGATATTGTGCTCCTGCATTGTGGGAAATGCAAAATTTATCCAGATTGCGCCCTCGATAACAAGTATGAGCAGCACCGGCATGCCTGCTGACTTAAATGTAAACAGCAAAACAACAAGTACCGCCAGGATTGAAATAACGGTAACAACAGTATTATCAACCGCAAAGGTCTTCTTAAGGTCATATTGGCTTGTTGCCTCACCTATGACAAGAACCTCGCCTTCATAATATTGCCTCACGATATCATGCATCTCGTCGAGGAAATTAAAGGTTTCTTCGCCTTCAAAAGGTAGATTCAGATACACAAGAATGCGATTGTATTCCTCTCCAACCAGCTGATTTTTGGCTATGTCCATCTGTTCATAGGCATCATCAAGTGTTTCCTTCATATCCGCATCGAGAGTGACATAGCCCTGCTCCACTTCGTCATGAAGGAACATGATCATATCTATAAGAGGAACTTTATATCCTGAAAGACCATTTACCAGCTTGGCATAATTTTCATCGTTCACTGCGTAAGCCATATATAACAGCTCCGCAACCTCGTAGTCCAGCTCAAGAAGCTCTGAAAACTCTCTTGCAGAGAGCTTATCGCCGAGGCAATAACCGCCCATCGCATCTATGTTTGCAATTCCCTGAACGGATTTTACCTCCTCTCTGCTTAGAAGAGTGTTTATAAGCTTCTTCTCCTTTTCATAATCTTCCCTGGGGAAAATCACAGCGACAAAATTGTTATCGCCAAAATTCTCAGATATTAGCTCATTTGCTATCTGTGATTCATTTTTAATTGGAGTTTCAATTTTGGTATATCCATATACAAATGGACATTTGTTCTGAATGATAAAGGCTCCAATAATGATAACGGCAAATAAAGGAGGGATTATAAATCTGGTATGATAATCAAATTGCCCGACAAACGGTATTTTGGGCACAAAGCTCTTGTGCCTTGTCTTGTCCATAAGTGGTCCGAAAATCATTAAAAGTCCGGGCATTAATAAAAATACGGCGATCAGACTAAGAAGAATAGCCTTAATAAGGCATATAGCCATATCACGTCCGATTCCGAACTGCATAAACATCATGGCTATAAGGCCACCTATGGTTGTAAGTGAGCTCGAAGAGATTTCCGGAATCGCTTTACTTAATGCAATTATATCTGCCTCTCGAATTGGAAGCTTTTCATGCTCCTCTTTGTACCTGTTACAGAAAATTACAGCATAGTCGATAGAAAGCGCCAGCTGAAGCACTATGGTAACAGAATCTGATACAAATGATATGGTACCCAGAATAAAATTGGTTCCCGCAGACATTATGGCAGCTGCCCCGAAAGTGATGATCAGAACCGGAATCTCTGCATAGGTCTGCGACGTCAGCACCAGCACAACCAATACTATAACTACAACAAGGGCGCTTACTGTCTGCATCTCCTTAGCTATGGTTTCTGCGGACTCATTACCCATAGAAGTCGAAACGAATATATCATAATCAGCCAGATATTCCTTTATTTCCTGCAGTCCCGCAAGCGCTCTTTCATCGCTCTCCTCATATTTAAAGGTGATATTAAACAGTGCGGAGAAATTCTTGAAGCTGTCTTCGCTATCATCAAACTGTAGCATGGCAACGTCATCACGTTCCCTGATCTTGTCTGCCAGCTCCTTGGCATCCTCATAAACAATGTTGGAAACCATTATCTTAGCTGACCCATAGGTTGTAAATTGTTCTTCCATAAGGTCAAGGCCTTTACTGGTCTCAAATGTTCCCGGCAGATACGCGGTCAGCGCATTTTCAACCTTCACCATTCGTGATGCTATAGCACAGAAAATAGCAACTATCGCAAAGATCAGGAAGAATAGGTTTCTCCTGTCTACTATGAAAGTTGCTACTTTGATCATTACATTATTACCTTGTTCTTTTTCTTTCGAGACTGCATTTGATTTGTGGTCATCTGCCATGATTAAATCCCCCTAAAGATTCAATATTTAAAACATTATATCAATGCTATATTTATAATTATACTCATATATGCTTGATAAATCCACTTTTCCAAAGGAATTACTATGAAATTTAAGAAAATTTTATATTTAATTTCGTTATCCTCACAATTAAAGTGTCGTAAATACGATAATAATAGAGGCAGATTGTCGTAATGCAGCTATGCCTTTCATAAGACGCTTTACTAATCAAAACATTATAAAAATCCTCCTGCCATTACTTCGAAATAATGACAGGAGGACTTATCTTACTTCTAAATCGGCTACACTTGTTCTTGAAACTATCGTCCACACAGTGTAGCCGATTCACTGTTTTCTTACTTCAGCTATACCGCTTCAAGCTTCCATATTTATATAATGAAAAACCAGGTTCTCGCAAACCGAGGACCTGGTCTAACATAACTAAATTGACTACGTTCTAAGTATAAGCAATAATTATCCGGCACGCCTTTTAACTGATTATGCATATTTCGCTTCACACTCAATCGGCAATTTGGAATTCGATTAACTGTCACTGTACACTTCTTTACTTAACCGTTACTGTACATTTCTTTGCAAGGCCGTTTCTTGAATATACATATACTTCGCAGGTACCTGCGGCTACGCCTGTGACCTTGCCGTTTTTATCTACAGTTGCAATCTTCTCATTTGTAGTCTTGTAACGAAGCTTTGCACCATGAGCATCATCAAGCGCTTTCTTCTTTCCTGATTCCATTTTGACGGATGCCTTTACTTTTGCAGACTTACCTACTTCAATTGTGAGTGCGGTTGTTGTCAGCTTAACAGCCTTGGGATTCTTGTACTTCTTATTATTCTTTCCGGCAAAGTGGGCAGATACCGTGTTTCCTATCTTCTTCCCGGATGCGTCGTAGGCTGTTACATAGATCTTGAGATTCTTGGAGAAGTCTATCTTCTTTCCATTAATCTTCTTGAATGTAGCAGAAGTTGATTTTGTAGTCTTTACAGGCTTACTTGCAAATTCCTTGCCACAGTATGCAGCATATACTGCGTATTTTGAAGCATCTTCTCCCTTATCCCATGATACCTTTATCTTGCCGTTTTTCTGAGAAATCTTTAAACCTGAGTAGAAGCCTGTACTTGCATCTATCTCTTCATCCTCATAGGCAAGGACAAAGGTTGAGAATTCTCCTACTGTTATAGGTATTGTATTATTGGTTGTCTCCGCAAGTTCGATATATTTCTGGAATGTATCCGGAGTTCTGAATAATATGAACAATAGCTTCAGCATGGTTTCACATGTTTCGTTATTAGTTATAGATGTTTTGTTTGTTTTTAAGATATACTCTGTATTTTTAGGCATAAAATCATCGAGTTTGCCATTTATCGTATCTGAACAAAATTGAGCATATCCTCCAGTAGGAATATGATATCCCAATTCAGTAATTCTGTTTTTTAAAGCATTAACGGTTTGTTTGTTGCTGCAATCTATTGCTGAAACAAGCATCTGATGCGCAAATTCTGCATATTCTGTCTCCATTGCAGAAACAGAGTAATATATATCTTTTTTCTGCTCATCACCTGCAACATTCAAATAGCAATTGTGTTTATAGCAGACATTTACTCCAGGCATATTATGGCTTCTTTTAAACCATGTAAACCCTTTATTTATTATTTCATTTTTGGCACAAACGTGACAGTATTTTAATTCTTGAACGTATCGCCTGGGGATGATGTTGATATCATCAGTATTATCGCGGAAAGCATATAATATCAGCATATCAGCGTTGCTAATTACTGGCCTAATGCCAGGGTATAAAGAAGTATTTATAAAGAAATCAATCGCACTTGCTTTATCACCAAAGCATTTGTTGAAATTTCTCAGCATATTAAAGCCGTCATCACGGATGGTACGGTTTTGCTTGGTATCCATAACAACATCAGGCCAAATAAACGCCTGCATGAATAAAAGCGGATTATCAAAGCCATTTGCCTGTGCAAGACGTCTGAAATAAGAACTCATTAGTTCATCATCTTCAATTGGAAGAATATTTAGAATATATGCCATAAACGTCCTTATATAGTGTGCTTACTCTGTTTTTCCTGTCTGTTATTTTCCAGAATCTCAGCTTTAGCCTGTTCTATATCTTTTTTAGTTATCGTTTTAACTTTATTTGTACTGGTCTGGAGCTTCAAAAGAGTTTTAGTGACGATATCAACCAACCTGATATCAACAACATTTTCTCCTTCCATGGCTGCCACGAATGCTGCTTCAATCTTATTGCGGGAAAATGTTTTTGTCTGCTCTTGAATACTACGGATGACATTTTCTTGTAACAGTTCATAGGTTTTAAATGTTGGATTAGACATTAGCTCATCATAGCGTTGCTCAAGCTCCTGCTGCTCTATATTCTCGTCAAAACTGTTGAGCCTTCGAATTTCTTCTTCAGTAAGTGTATTATCTCTTCTGATAGGATTCTTTTCCATGATGCTTATCTCACGGAGACCCTTATAATATTTATCAGCAATAGATGCGATATATTCAGGAGTGACCTCTTTTCTTTTTGTTCTCAGATAATCTTTCTGTATCTGTTTGTAGATTTCTACAAGATCAGAAATAACGCCGTCTGTTGCTTCAAATAAGGCATTGGTCAAAGTTTCATCATAATAAACTGGATCTGGTCTCCACTGAAACATCGTGAGATTGTTGACTATTCTTTCAAACTGTTTTTTCTTGGTACAATACTTACCAGCTTCTATAAGCACTCCTGTCCTTCTTGCTGTACGGCGCTTTGAAAAGATATCCGTATAAGCATCCATCGTTCCTATGACAGATACAGCTACACCTGTTTCATTGGAGAGTTGCATGAACATTTCAAATGATGTTTCTTTTGTGGATTTGGTATCCATAAGCTCAATTTCATCAAGGATAAGCATTCCGACAGCAAATCTTTCAACAAGATTTCTTAGTGTAGCATATTTTGTTCCTAGATCCCGCCCTGTTGTCAGAAGAGTTTCATATACTGGCTTAAGATTTCCTAGCGCCCTGTCAAATGCACGGCCTATTGTCCTATAAAGCAGATTAAAGTTACTATTCTGAGGACAATGGATATGAAGATAAACTATCTGTATAGTGCGCTGCCATGAATCAGGCGCGTGTATAATGACCTGCGGATAATTTTCAAGAAGCATGTTGATACCTGTTGATTTGCCACATCCGCTTGTCCCCAACAAGGTAAATCCCAATGCAGGGTCGCTAAAATTACGGCTCACAATGCAGTTGTGGCTCACCATATCCTTATTTTCCATGGTGTATTCCAAATTTACATCTTTATCCTCCATAATTTCACGTTTCTTGTAAGACCTGACAAGAGCACGGTGGAATTCAAGCTCGACCATTGCATGAAACGGAAGAGCCACACGGAAGTCGTCAAGAGCTTCCACCGTATCACATCTTTCATATTCATCCATGGATGAGAGGGCTTTAACGCTTGGAACATCTATATCCCTGTTATAGAGACAGAGAACTTCCTCGATACTTCTGCCTTTGGGCAGTGCCTCTATATATGGATTACCCTGGTGCTGATAGCTTTTTATATATCTGGCGATCACTTTCTTTTCAGTTTTTAGATTGTAATGCTGATCATATTGACGCTCACCCTTTTTCAGACCAGTTTCATATTTGTATTTAAAAGCCATAAAACCACCTCCTACATATCGTCGTCATCAAAGATAGCCTTGGAGTTTTCACGCATCTTTGCAATCTTATCTTCTTTTGATTGTGGGATTACTGTAGGTTTTGTAGTACTAATATTTGTTTTATCAGCCACCGGAGTCTCTTTTGATGCTTTAGGTATTTCCGATACCTGATTATCAGTCAGCCCAAATCTATTGGCCACGCTCAGTTCTTTAGATACATTAGCTTTTTCAATCTTTCTGTTATGGATCATATTTTGGGTATCAGACTCAGTAACACTTCCGGCAGATTTTGCAGCTATAATTGCTTTATTTTTTCTCCTGAGATTAACTCTTGATTGTCTATTATGTTCCTTGGATTCAGCCCTGGTCTTTTCATATTCGCGCTCAAGTGCGAGGAAATGATTCTTGCTCATACCGTAATAATCTCGATATCTTACGTCAAACGGGTCAAGAGCAGCTGTCTCCAGCTTTCCTTCCTGCAGATAATAGATGTGTCCCATATCTCTTGGATCTGTTCTGATATCCATTGTCTTTTCTTTAAGTTGTTGGTGGAACATCAGATTATTAAGCTTGTCATCTTCAGCATTAAAATACCGCATACCCTGATATTTGATACCGAGTTTTGATACTGTAGCCTTTTCAGGAGTAAGAACTTTATATATGAATTCATCTCTTGGAGGGAGATACATGGGATTAGACAGGTTCTCACAGCCGTATTTCCATATATTTGCGGGTGTAAGTGCCAGTTTCTTGCGCTTCATGTCAGGACTAGCCTGATACTGTTCCAATACATGTGTATTGTGATAAAGAATATGATTTAGCACAATTGCTCTGACATCATTGATATCGAGACATGACTGCTGATGATGTTTTGAGCCATAGGTTCTACGGATCAAACCCTTTGTCTCAAGCAGATCAACCAGCTGTCTGTTTACATTTTTAAAGAAATTTTCGACCAAAGGTTTTAATGAACCACTTCTTGGTGTTACATGTTCAAGGTCAATATCAAGCTCACCTGCGATTCTGGCCACTTCATCACTTATAAAATCAGAACCTCTGTCCATTTTTATTACAGCAGGACGGATCCCTGTAGGCCATATGTCACCAAATGTATATCCGTCTTCAAAAGCAAGGCTCGTCTGGCAGTATTTTTTAAACAGTTCCTCTTTGTCCTCTATTAGATTAAAGAAACAATTGGTACATCCGACGATGCTGTTATTATCCAGTGCAATAGAATAAGCAAGGATAATTTGACTGAATACATCAATCATGATGTACAAGATAGGCCTTCCGACGCATACCTCAGGATATTCTTCAGACACAATGGACACATCCATTTCCTGTGCATCCATCTCCACCTTGTGCCCAGGACCTCTGATACCATCCATAACGGTTCCGATATGCACTCTACTGTCATTTCTTACAACTCCCGCAGTCTTTTTAGCTTCTTCACGATCTTTTTCAGTAGTATGTTTTCTGATGTAATAATAGAATTGCGTATAGGTGGGCCTGTCTTCACGAAGTTTCTCAATATAAATACCGTTATCATTTACGTGTTCCATATAACAATCGCCGCACATGTCATCATATGCATTCTGTATGGATTTTACTTCGCTGGACATAAAACGCTTAAGATATTTCTGGAAATTCTTAGTATCTTCGGCGGTAATACGTTTACCAACATTGACTGTACTGTTTTTAGGCTTACGCCCCGGTTTGTTTTTATATTCATATGCATTGGAAATCTGTCTGAAATAACGCTGATCCATCAAAGCAATAGTCTGAAACCCGCTTTGCAGATAACGACGAATAACATCCCATACTTGTGTCTTTCCAAGCCCTGAAGTCTGAATAAACTCCGATATTATTGGCTTTTTCTTCTTACCGGTCAATTCAGCATAGGATGGTATTGATCTTGCATAAGCCCACGAATCCATTACCAATATAGATGACACGATATCTATCTGAAGTACGTACGTTTTTAATAATATCTCCGATTTTAATCTTTAGATTATCCATGAGCATCTCCCCTGAGCATAAAATTCTGTTCGTACTATAATTATAAAAAAATAGAGGTCTACGTGTCAAACACGTAAAGCCTCTATTTTGTAATGTTTATAAAGATTTAATAAGTAATCTGTTCGCTATGTATTATAAAAATATTTCTTTTACATAAGCAATTTGTTCGCACTAAAATTATTATGTTCGCACTATAATTACTTATTTAGAACTCTTTCAAGAAAAGTTTCTTCAGATATAATCTCTACTCCAAGATCCTTAGCTTTCTTGTTCTTACCAGAATTAGAAGTAACATCATTATTGATAAGAGCTGTAGTCTTCTTGGATACGCTTCCTGCTGCCTTACCACCATGGGCTTCTATAAATGCTACAAGTTCATTTCTGTTCTTGAAATGTGTTACATCTCCAGTTATTACGAATGTCATTCCGGCAAGTTCGCTACTAGTCTCGACTTTTTCAGCTTCCATATTGACGCCGTACTCTTTTAATCTCTTTATGAGCTCCATATTGGACTCTTTATGAAAGAAATTATAGATATCACTTGCAGTAGTCTCTCCCACATCATCTACGCCTGTAAGTTCCTCTACAGATGCGTTCATAAGAGCATCTATTGAGTCAAAATGCTTCATAAGAGTCCTTGCACTGGTTCGTCCTACATTAGGAATAGAAAGTCCTGAAATCAGCCTGTTAGGCTCGTTATTTTTTGCATTCTCTATTACGCCCAGTATCTTATCAGTATTTTTTTCCTTACCGATAATACCCTTAGCTATCAGCTCATCTCTATGGTCTTTTAAGACAAAAATATCTGCTATATTCTTAAGATATCCTTCATCAATAAGAGCCTTAACGTATTCCTCACCAAATCCCTTAATATCCATTGCATCTCGTCCAACGAAATTAACTACTCGCCTTATGAGCTTGGCTGGACAATCCTCTGATGTGCATTTGATATCTGCTGTGTCCTCTTCTCTGACTGCAGGACTTCCACAAATAGGACATACATTAGGAATCTTATAAACTTCTGCTCCATCTGGATGCTTCTCTTTTACAACGGCCTTAATCTTAGGAATGATTTCTCCTGATTTATATACGAGAACAGTTTCACCAATTCCTATACCGAGCTTGTCGATAAAGTCCTGATTGTGAAGAGTTGCTCTTGATACTGTTGTACCGCAGAGTCTGATAGGTGTAAAAATAGCTGTTGGATTAATTCTGCCTGTCATACCAACTGATAGTTCTATATCTGTAATAACAGCTTCTTTTTCTTCTGGTGGATACTTATATGCAATATGACCTGCACTATATTTGGAACCAGCTGGGAAGTCATCTCTGTATGCCACCTGGTCTATCTTAATAACAGCGCCGTCTATATCATATGGATATTCTCCGCGCTTTTCACCAATCTCATCTATCCTTGCCAGTATCTCTTCATCTGTCTTACATAAGAATGATGGAACTGTCTTCATCTTTTCATTCTTATGAAGAAGTTCTAATCCGTTATGGTGAGATGCTGTAATTTCATCATTTCCCGCCTGTACATTAAATATGAACATTGACAGTCCGCGTTCCTTGACCATCTTGGAATCAAGCTGTCTAAGAGTACCTGCTGCACAGTTTCTTGGATTAGCAAATGTCTTTTTCCCCAGCATTTCCTGCTTTTCATTGACTTTATCAAAATCCTCATGGCTCATATATACTTCGCCTCGAACTTCAAGATAATCACTTACTGTCTTTAATTTCTTAACGACATCTGGAATAACAAGAGCATTTGGTGTTACATCTTCACCGATAAGTCCATCACCTCTTGTTTCAGCCATGATAAGTTCTCCGTTATCATATCTGATACTCATGGACAGACCATCTATCTTGTGCTCAACATCAAATAAAGCATCAGGGTGCATGCTTCTAACTTCATGTACCCATTCAAGTACGTCTTCTTTGCTAAATACATCCTGAATAGACAGCATTGGAACATTGTGCTCTACGGTAACTCCGGCTTCTCTCTTAACTGTTCCTCCTATGATCTGTGTTGGAGAATCCACTTTTATAATTTCAGGATTCTCTTTCTCTATTTCTTTAAGTCTGATCATCAGCTGATCATATTCATAATCTGATATTTCCGGCTCATCCTGATTATAGTATCTGTCCATATGATACTTAATCTTTGCTATGAGCTCCTCATATTCAAGTTTAATATTATCCATAGTTTCTCCCATCCAACGCTTTTTAATGACTTTTTGTCACTTCGTTCCAAAAGTCATACTATACAGTTTCTGAAGCTCAGTGCCCTGTATTTCCCTGTATCTGCCAGGCTGTAAATTACCCAGTTCTATATTCATTACGCGTATTCGCTTAAGTGATATAACATTATATCCAAGCGCCTCACACATTCGTCTTATCTGTCTGTTAAGTCCCTGTGTCAGAACTATATTAAAGCTATAGTCATTATTCATGGTAACAACGCACTTACGCGTTGTTCTATCCAGTTCCTCCAGGTATACACCGCCCGACATATCTTTGATGAACCTCGGTGTAATCTTTTTATCTACAGTCACCACATACTCTTTTTCATGCATGTTAGAGCCCTTCATCATTGCCTGAATAAGGTCTCCGTCATCTGTCATTATAATGAGCCCTTCTGAATCCTTATCAAGCCTTCCTGCATATGTCAGACGTTTAGGATAATCAAGAGCCTCTGTAATTGTTTTCTCAGCATGTTCATCCTTTTCAGTGCAGGTAACGCCTATCTCCTTATAATAAGCAATAACAGTCTTATCTACATTAAGAGTTATAGCCTTGCCATCTATCATAACTACAGAATTATCAAGGACTTGAACCCCCTGAGTTGCAAGTTCTCCATCTACTGTTACTCTGCCCGCTTCTATTATTTTATCCGCTTCACGACGTGAACAAACACCGCATGAAGCAATATATTTATTCAATCTCATTAACGAGTCCTCATATTTAATCTGATTTATCGAAAAAAAGAACGGTCTTACCGGCCGTTCTTCTATCTATTACTTGTTTATTTTACGAAGTTTTTCTATTGCCTTTTCTTCAATAACTACTTCCATACTTTCATCTATAAAAGCTATCATCTTAGAATCAGCTGTCATATATCTACCAAATTCATATGCAATAGTAAATACAGAAGCAAACATCTTAGGTTTTTCTGAAAGCCTGTTAAATAACATATAGAAATCACCAGCTCTATTATCCTTATATAACTTTGATCCCATATGTACATTTCCAGGAACTCTTGCTGCAAAGGAAATAGCTGTTCTAATATCATCAAATCTAAATACGAACTGATTGAATTTTAAGTTCTCAAGGACTTCATTCTTATCCTTTTTAGCTGTCTTTGCAGCTTTTGAAGCAGTCTTTCCATTTTCCTTTTCAGGAAGGATTTTGCTTCTTCTGCTATCAGAATTTTTAGTTTTCCCAGATTTTGTAGATAACTTAGGATCACTTAAATCTGCTGTAATCTCTTTAACTGCACTAGTGAATTCCTTAATGTTCTTAAGATATTCACTAAGCTTTGGAATCTTATCTTCATCAGGTGAATCCCCCAGTTCTTCCAGGAAGTTTCTAGGAAATCTCAGTCCCACCTTTTCTGTAAGATTCTTTAATATATCAGCAAAAGCCTCATCTGAGTTCTCAGATAATGTAAGACTTATTGAATGATCAGGTAATACAGTTATCTGCATTGGAGTATAAGAACCTGATGGACTATAATCAACCTCTTCTGCAGCTTTCTGCATTACAGTATGTAAAAAATCCATAGCTTCTTTTTTCTTTTCAAACAGGTCCTCAAGCTTAATTCCCTGCTCATCCATATCATCTTCTGTTATAATGCAATTTACAGTATCTTTACTAACTCTTGTAAATTTCATGTAAGTTCTAATCCCTTCAAAATTTCATCAGCTGCGTCTTTTTGCAGATCACTCACGTAAATTATATACACATTCTGACTTCCATTATATTCACTTCTCTTCAAAAAGGGAATCTTCTGTTGTTTTTCCAAATAAGATATTCTCTCCCTAATTAAAGTCTCTACCACTTGCTTCTTGGTTTCAAAGTCAGTGGTCCTAAATAACTCTACTTCATTCATCAAAAAATTCAGCCTCTCATAAAAATACTTTTACCTTAAAAAGTCACAATCATTTTACATCAAATATTTTATATATGAAAGACTTGACTATCTAATACTATTTATCACTTTATATAAAAGATTATATAACTGTCTTGATTCCTCTTCATTAAGGTTAACACATGAACCAATCTTACCAGGTACACATGTAGCCTTTTCTTTTAAAGCTTCACCTTTTTCTGTGATAGTAACAACAAGATTTCTCTCATCCTGATCAGAACGTTTTCTATTAATATAACCTTTGCTTTCAAGTTTTTTGAGCACAGGAGTAAGAGTACCTGAATCAAGATACAGGTTCTCACCAAGTGTCTTTACATTTACTTCCTTTTTGTCCCACATTACCATCATAGTAATGTACTGAGTATAAGTTAAATCAATCTCGTCAAGGAAAGGCTTATATCTTCTGATAATTTCCTTAGAGCACGCATATAAAGGAAAACATAACTGGTTTTCTAGCTTTAATCCTTCATACTTATTATCTTCGTTAATCACTTTAATCCTCCATAGTTCTTGCTTTAAAATAATTTTGAAGCGTAATTTCAATAAACTCAAACAGCTTAGTCAAGTATCTCATACAAGGTTCCGTTGCAATAGCGAATAATACAAATAACATTATACACGGAACAGAAATATATGTAATTGAGAATAAATCATTAAATGCAAATGCTGCGAATATCGCTCCTATTATACACCCTAAAATGACTTTAATTCTATACCCATTAAGCGGTGAACAAATATTTATCAAAATGATAAATCCTACAATAATTAGCAGAAACGTCGCAGCAACTGATATATCAGCACTTGCAACATTAAATGTTTCTCCGAACACTACGAGTGCTGCTATTGCAAAAAAGTCTGTAAGTGCAGCCGGCATTGATCTTAGAAGCACTTTTATCAGGAAATTACCTGTAATCTTCTGGTCATTTTTTTCTATAGCCAGACAGAAACCTGGTATTCCTATATTGAATAAACTTATCATCGTTATTTGCGATGGTTTAAGTGGATATGTCATTACACTTATTATAGAAAAAACTGCCAGTAAAAGTGAAAAAATATTTTTCACCAAAAATAATGTAGCTGATCTTTCTATATTATTTATCGTCCTTCTGCCTTCAGATAATATATCTTTCATATGACTAAAATCTGAATCAAGAAGAACTACCTGTGCTGCCTGCATAGCTGCTTCCGAGCCTGCCGCCATAGCAATTGAACAGTCCGAATCTTTCATGGCCAGTATATCATTTACACCATCACCTGTCATAGCAACCGTTCTGCCCTGTTTTTTGAGAAAGCGGACAATTGACTGCTTCTGTTCTGGTGTAACTCTTCCAAATACATTATATTTGGATACTGCATCTCTGATATCATCATCGTTTTTTAGAGTAGAAGCATCTATGTATTTTTCTGCTCCGCTTATTCTGGCCTTTTTGGCGACCTCAGAAACTGTCAGTGCGTTGTCACCAGATATAACCTTGACTTCAACGCCTTGTTTTTCAAAAAACTCGAATGTATCAGCTGCATTTTCTCTGACTGGATTCTGTAACAATATGAATACAAGAGGTATTACGAGTTTGCCTTCAAGATCTCCCTCAGCTGGTGTCTGAATCTCAGATGGGTTTTCAACATCGCCCATATACTTTCCAAATACCAAAACTCTGAGTCCTTTGGAAGCTTTCTCAGTAATAATATCTGCATATTCATCATAATTGCTTTTTAGTACAAATTCAGGTGCACCCATCACATAAGTAGCACTATTAAATTGTACACTACTATACTTAAATTTGGAAGAAAAACTTCTAAAAGAAATACATGTTGCACTCATGTTTTCCACAAAATAATCTGAAAGTGCATCCATAGTAAGGTTTGTATCAGGTAGTACCCCAATATAATTTCTTATAGTTTCCTTGTATTCTTCCAGTTCTGTATCGCCAACTCCAGGCGCAGTCATAACATCTGCAACCAGCATACTGTTATCTGTAATAGTTCCTGTTTTATCGACACAGATAGTATCTACTCTGGCAAGAGTTTCTACACTACGCATGTCATGAAGCATTACCTTGTGCCTTGCAAGTTTGGTTGCGCTCATGGCAAGTGTAATACTTAGGAGCAAATATAAGCCTTCCGGTATCATACCAATTACTGCAGCTACCATACTGACTACACTTTTACTAAATGTTAATCTTTGTATTATATAACTTTGGTAAAAAAGTGCAATTCCAATTGGGACTATAACTATTCCAGCTGCAACTACAATACCATTTATTGACTTAACCATTATAGAATTGTTCTTTGAAGGCATCTTCTTTGCCTTCATCGTAAGCTTTGATATATATGAATCAGCTCCAACTTTAGTCAGTTTTGCGTAACATTTACCAGATACGACAAAACTTCCTGACATAAGTTTTTTGCCTTTATTTTTGACAATTTCATCTGCTTCACCGGTCAGAAGCGCTTCATTAACTGCTATCTCACCGTCAACAACTACAGCATCGGCACAAATCTGGTTACCTGCAGTCAGAACTATAATATCGCCCTGAACAAGCTTATCAATTGCAATGGTTTTCTCATCTCCATCACGTATTACCTGTGCCTTACTCTGATTTAGAACTTTTAGATTATCAAGTACCTTTTTTGAATTAAGTCCCTGAAATATACCAATTAGTGCATTAGCTATTACTACAGGCAGAAATGTCAGACTGTTAAATGCTCCTGCAGCTATTAGCAAAATAGCCAGTATAGCAAAAATAAGATTGAAATATGTAAGAACATTTTCCCTGACAATATCCTTAGTAGTTTTAGCCGTACTATCTATCTGTACGTTTCCTTTTCCCCTACTGTATAAATAAGTAGCCTCTTCTGTCGTTAATCCTGTCATATAATGTCCCCTAAACGTTTTTAGCAGACATGCATAAATCTACATGTCTGCTAATATATGTTTTTATTTAATTTCAGCTCCGTGATGCATATTCTTGATAGGAATGTTCGCATAAAGCGCAGGAACACTCTTATCGCTACCATTCTCTGTATCCATCTGAGTAATTTTGATATCCAAACCTGATGCATCGACCTCAACATATTTAGAAAGAACTTCAATGATATCATTTTTAATTCTTTCCATTATCTCTGGTGAGCAACTTGATCTGTCAGATACCAATACAAGTTTAAGTCTGTCCTTAGCTACATCGCTAGAAGACTTTCTTTTAAAAATATCTGATAGCTTCATAATTCCCAATCCCCCTTATTTCTTTTTGAATACGCCAGCAAGTGTTGAGATCAGTCCCTTTTTACTATCAAGATCAAGGAAAGGAACGTTCTCTCCAATAATTCTGTGACAGATATTCATATATGCCTGACCTGCAAGTGAATTGTCACCTGCAAGAGGTTCACCATTATTTGTAGCAACTACGATGCTTTCATCATCTGGTACTACACCAATAAGATCAACTGCGAGGATGTCGATAACATCATCTGCTGACATCATGTCGCCACGCTTTACCATATCTGGACGAAGTCTGTTAACAACAAGATGTGTCTTTTCTATAAGATTTGCCTCAAGAAGGCCGATAATTCTGTCTGCATCTCTTACAGCAGATACTTCAGGAGTTGTTACTACAAGTGCTCTGTCAGCACCAGCAATAGCATTCTTAAATCCCTGCTCTATACCAGCTGGGCAATCCATAATTACATAATCATATTCTTTTTTTAGTTCATCAGCGAGTTCCTTCATCTGTTCAGGAGTTACGCTAGTCTTATCCTTAGTCTGAGCAGCAGGTAAAAGGAATAATGTATCATATCTCTTATCCTTAATCATTGCCTGCTTTACCTTGCAGTTACCTTCGATAACATCAACAAGGTTATAAACGATACGATTCTCAAGACCCATAACAACATCAAGGTTTCTAAGTCCTATATCTGTATCAATTAGTACTACTTTCTTATTGAGCTTTGCAAGCCCTGTTCCAATGTTTGCAGTTGTAGTTGTCTTACCTACACCGCCCTTTCCAGATGTTACAACAATTACTTCTCCCATAACCTCTCCATTTCTTTTTAATAAAAATTTTTTAGTTCATGTAAGTTTCCATATTAGGAAATAAATGCATTAGTTCTTAAAAATGTTCTGCCGTATAGCTTTTTAACTATATGACCGCCTTCGATACAAGCCACCTCTGGTTCTGGTAAATCCACTTTCTTTTTGGTCCTTCTAAGACGCAGCTTAGGTTCCTTTTCTGTGTCAGGAGAAATAGCAATTGAATCTGCTATTCTGACCTGTAATGGATTAAGATCAAGCGCCATTACAAATGCGCTCTTATCTCCGCTTGCACCAGCAAATGCACTTCCTCGCAATGAACCAAGAACAAAAACGCTACCATATGTTGTGATAGATGCGCCTGGCTTAACATCGCCAAGTATGATTACACTACTTTCACAATTTATTGCCTGGCCAGAACGTAAATTACCTTTATAGATCTGTGCCGCGCTACTTCCAAGCTGATCCTGCATTTCTTTCAGGAGTTTCGCCTGATTTTCAAGCTCTTCCTGCTGTTTTGCAGTCATCTGCTCATAGTATTCTTCTTTTTCATCCAGCTCCTTTTTGCGCTTTTCAAGAGCTGTTTCATCACTTTGGCTTATATATCTCGAAAAAATCTCATCCAGCTTATCATCCGCAGTAACAATACATACTATCTTTATATCACTATTATCACTGATTATTTTTAGGACAGCTTCTTCTTCAGCTTCAGACAATTTTCTACCTTTGATTGTAAGCCCCATTTGATTAGAACCAAGAAATTCCCTTGCAGAAACGAATTTCTCAACAATTTCAACCCTTAGTTCGTCAAATGGAATATCCGGATTCAAATCAAGTATGATACCTGATTTTGTACCCTTAATCTTAACATTTTGACTCAACTTACTCCTCCAACTATTATAAAGATACTTATATAGTTTATCCTATTTTGACCATTTATGAAAGTCCCATAATTGTTAAATTCTGATGGTAATTAGGATATATTTTTGGACAAAATTAAGACCACCGCATAAGCGATGGCCTTAATATGAAATCTAAATTTATCTTTTTACAAAGCTATACGGTTATTTACTAATCGTAAATTACTGTAAATGAGCCTGCTTAGCAACTTCTTCAGCGAAGTTCTCGTTCTTCTTCTCGATACCTTCACCTGTCTCAAAACGAACAAATCTCTTGATTGAGAAGTTAGCGCTGTTAGCCTTAGCAACCTGCTGAATGTACTGTCCAACTGTCTGCTTTCCGTCTTCAGCCTTTACATAAACCTGCTCGTTAAGGCAGATTTCCTTAAGCTCTTTGTTAAGACGTCCGATAAGCATCTTCTCGATGATTTCCTGAGGTTTTCTCTTTCCTTCTGGAAGTTCTTCATTTTCCTTTGTAGCCTGAGCAAGAAGGATTTCCTTCTCGTGGTTCTTGTATTCTTCAGAAACTTCGCTCATATCTACATACTTAGGAGCAAGAGCTGCAACCTGCATAGCTACGTTCTTAACTGCTTCCTTGATAGCATCGTTAACAACGTCTGTATCAGCTTCTACAAGAACAGCGATTCTTCCTTCACCGTGAAGGTAAGGAACAACGATACCGTTTGTAGCAACAACCTTTTCGAAACGTCTGATGCTGATCTTCTCACTAATTACAGCTGTGATGTCTACAAGAGCATCCTTAACTGTCTTAGATTCATCTGCATTCCACTTCTCAGCCATGAATGCATCCATATCAGCTGCATCTGAGTTAACAGCCTGTGTAGCAACTGCTTCAACATATGCCTGGAACTTATCGTTCTTAGCAACGAAGTCTGTCTCTGAGTTAACTTCTACAACTGCTGCTGTCTTGTCATCCATAACAGCGATTCTTGTAAGACCTTCAGCTGCGATTCTGTTAGCCTTCTTCTCAGCCTTAGCCTGTCCGTTCTTTCTAAGAAATTCTACTGCTGCGTCCATATCGCCGTTTGTCTCTGAAAGAGCCTTCTTACACTCCATCATACCTGCGCCAGTAGACTCACGTAATTCTTTTACCATTGCTGCTGTGATAGCCATTTATATTTTCCTCCGATATTCTAATTAAATATAAGAGCCATGTCTTGACTAATACTTTAACATCAATTAAAGCATCTGCAATGCATGGCTCTAAAGTTCTAATTACTCGTTAACTTCTTCAGCTTCTGCATTTTCTTCAGCTGGAGCAACTGCTTCTGCACCCTGCTTAGCTTCGATAACAGCATCTGCCATCTTACCAACGATAAGCTTTACAGCTCTGATAGCATCATCGTTACCTGGGATGATGAAATCAAGTTCTTCAGGATCACAGTTTGTATCACCTATACCGATAAGTGTGATACCAAGTGAGTGAGCTTCCTGTACGCAGATCTTTTCCTTCTTAGGATCTACTACGAAGATTGCGTCTGGAATTCTCTTCATATCTCTAATTCCGCCAAGGTTCTTCTGAAGTTTCTCAAGTTCTTTCTTAAGACCAGCAACTTCCTTCTTTGGAAGAACATCAAATGTTCCATCTTCCTGCATCTTTTCAATCTTCTTAAGTCTTTCGATTCTTGTCTGGATTGTTCTGAAGTTTGTGAGCTCACCACCAAGCCATCTCTCGTTGATGTAGTACATACCACAACGCTCAGCTTCTGTCTTAACAGCATCCTGTGCCTGCTTCTTTGTTCCTACGAAAAGGATTGTACCACCCTGCTCAGCGATTTCAAATACTGCTCTGTAAGCCTCGTCAACCTTTACAACTGACTTCTGAAGATCGATAATGTGGATACCATTTCTCTCTGTGAAGATGTAAGGAGCCATTTTAGGGTTCCATCTTCTTGTCTGATGTCCAAAGTGAACACCTGCTTCAAGTAACTGTTTCATTGATACAACGCTCATTTTAATACCTCCATTTGGTTATTCAAACTTCCGCATCCCTTGGCCTATGAACGTATATAAGGGCGTTATTCTTATATACAGGCTCTGTCCGATCAGAAAACTCTGACACCTGAACAGAAACGGCAATGCGTGTTTATTTGTTATTACTGTGCAACTGGCATAGTTATAGCCTTTATTTCCACAGCTTTTCTATAATATCACAGCAATGCTCATTTTTCAATCGATTTTTACAATTTTTTAGCACTCATTTTTTAGCACTTTCTAGTTCTTACTTTTTCTTATATCAAACTATAAATATTTCATATAATTATATGCTTTCATATTATTTACCAGAGCTTTACACACCACTCCTTGCAATAAAACAGGCATCTACCGGCTTTACGCATCAGAACATATGGGGTTGTGGGCAATTTATATTATTTAAAAACAAGTAGCAGTAAATCTTTTTTTATGATACAAATAAAAGGAAGAGTTTTATTCAAGTAAGATATTTGTTCTTTAAAATTTGAATATTTTTAGGAGGTATTATTATGGGATGTTTTTTAGTTCCAGCTGCTGAGGCAATCATTACAACAACAGCAACTAAAATAATTAAATCTAAAGAGAAAAAAGATGAAAACGTAAATATTACTTTATCAGATGGTTCAGTTAGCGAAGTATCAAGATTAAAGTTTTCAGATAAGCTAGGCTGGCTAAACAAAATGCTTGCAGGAGGTTCTGTACTTCTTGCTTTTGAGCATGTATGGCACGGAGAAGTGGTTCCATTTTTCCCATTCCTGACTGCTGTAGAAACAGGTGAAACTTCTGAAATGCTTGCTGAAATGGGAAGCGCAGGTGTTTCAATGGCAGTTCTTGTAACAGCTGTATGGGCTGGTATGGTTATAGTTTCTAATGCAATCGAAAAAAGAGCAGTTACAGAAAATAAAGCTGAAGGAGCAAAGGCATGACACTGTTAACAACTGTATTTGCAGCAATAATCAGTACTGTTGTATGGTACAAAAATCTTCCTGGTAACGAAATGAGAACAGGTATACTGTGCTGGATGTACTGGGGTGCTTCACTAATGTGGTTTGTAGATGCTGTTTTTGAATATCTGGAGCTTGGAGCTGATTACTTTACTCCAGAACTTGCAGATATGGTCAATGACTTCTATCTTGGACTTTCAGTAGTTGCTCTTGGGCTTATCATCTGGCTTGTAAGACTTTTATATCTGGATCCTAAGGGAGTACTCAAAGAAGTATTATTCAAAAAGAAATAAAAATAATTATCTAATACAAAAATAATTATCAAAGAGCCATGGCATTCATTTACCATGGCTCTTTATTTCAAGTTATCCATATTCTGTTATCTTCCAATCTTTATGTAATATTTTCTAGTCTTTATCCTAATACTTATCAGCCGCTACAAATGATATTAGCTATTTCTTCATAGCTTGAACCTGCAGGTATCTGTTTAGTCCCCGAATGAATTCTTCTGTCCATACCTTTATCAATAAGGTATTTATTAAATGTAACTGCTGAATCCACAAGTCCGGCCTGTTCAAGAACTGCAGCTGCTGTATCTGATCCTGATCTTCCAGGAATTACCACAACGATATAATTAGTAGATCCGGCAGTTGTTGCTACAGGAGTTTCTCTTGCAGCTGCTGTTGTCGCACTATCAGATGCATTATCTGCCTGATCTGCTACTGCAGTCTCTGTAACAACCACCTCTTCATCTGTGGCTGCAGCCGCAGAACTGTCCGCAGTTGTCATAACTACGGATGAATCTGACGTCTCAGCTGTCGCAGCATTATTAACCAGCTCATTCGATGTTATTTCTGAACTGAATGAATAATTTTCTTCGGTATTGCTATCACCGCTGCTTGCATCCTCCGAAGCTTTTGCACTCTCATTTTTTCCCTGCGTCTCTTCTTCAGAAACGTCTGAAATCTCCGAATCTGATATAGACTCTTCTTCGTCGACTTCTTCAGATACTTCTTTTCCTTCCTGATATATCTCCGAACCGGATGTAACACTATTCTCTTCATTAACAACATCTCCTGACTGATTACTTGTAGCATAGTCTGACAGCAGAAGCTTATCACCTTCTACCATTCCCAACTCTTTAGCTCTCTCGATTATCTCGGAATCGCTAAGAGTTTCAGTTCTGCCACCAAGTGCCACTCCCATTATAAGCGCCGCAAATATCATTCCGGCCCCCATACCTCTTAGATAGTATTTTAGTTTCATACCTTAGTCCCCTCGTTAATAAGTATATAAAAACTATTAACCATGTTTTTTTCTCTTATGCTTAGTAGAAAGATCTACTACCAGCTTGACTTCGCCAATTCCAAGTCCAAGCTCTCTTGCTATTACCATATTAGACTTTCCTGCCTTATGCATTTCCAGAATTCTTCTGTTCTGTGACATAGGATCAGGTTCATCTATACTTTCTTTCTTTTTGCTCTCATTTCTATGAGCTTCATTAATATTAACAACTTTTGCAGTAACAGTATTTTCAGTATTCACCTTATCTGTATTTGTTTTATTACCAGCACTGTTACTATTTACAGGAGTTGTATTTTCTGCAGGCTTAGATGCACCAATATCTTCTATTTCAATGCCATCAAGGTCATCCAGATATCCATCATCTGTACCAGCAGCTGTTTCACTTTCTGCTGCGACCTGATTTTCTTTATTCTCAGCCTTTGCACCTTTATCTTCTGCATTATTTATCTGCTTCTCATAATCAGCAAGTGTCATCTGAACCAGTGCTCCTGCAGGAATTTCTCTTCCGTTTTCATCCACATCAAGAGGAATATTATCAGGCACCTTTGACGCATTTAATAATATCTTGTCTTCCTCATCAGCTTTCTTGGCTGTTTCCTTTATCTCATTTACAAGTTCCTCTTTAAGAGTCTCTTTAAGTGAATCTGATAAAGGCTTTTCACTTCCGATTATATTGGCATTTTCACTCTCAGCAACCTTCTTGGCAGCAGCCATTTCAAGCGGAGCAAAAATAGATTTTGATTTTTTATCAGTTTTAGTCTCTTCTGATATGATTTCTTCTTTTGACTCAACAATTTCAGGTTCTGTATAGTCATCTTCCTGATCTTTGACTATCTGCTTAAGAGACTGTTCCTGAAGTGTATCTCTTCTATTGTCATCTTCTATAGAAGCAGCACTAAACGCTCTTTCCTTGGCAACATTCTTTTTGAGTATTTCTGACCAGTCGGAATCTCTTAGCTCTGATGCTGCTACTGTTCTCTCTGGTATTTCTGGTTTTCTTGGTTTTACAACTTCTTCAGTTTCTATTTCTGTCTGTTCTATTATCTTATCTTCAAGATCGATATCATCTATTACATCAGCCTTTTCTGTAGATGGTCTCTTACTGAATACTCTTGCTCTTGCAGCTTCAACCTCTGCTCTTCTGTATTCAGCATATGTCATGAAACCGTCATCAGATGCAGTCTTATCTGTTTTATTATCAGATGTATTATGATAAGCTTTTCTTTCAATTTCTGCTGGAGCATTTCTTACAATATCCTGAGCTTCCTTTGCAGCCTCTTTGGCTTCATTAGCCTTTTTACTAACTTCAGAAAAGGTATTCTTGAGATTTTTATGTTTGTCATTAAGCATGTCATACATGAACATTACTTCTTCATGGTTACGATGAATATCGCCCATTACAGTTTCATAATATTCATTGATGGCTGATATCTTTTCATTAGTAATCCTGTCGAGTGCTCTTTCAGTCTTTTCAACAGCCTCATCCGTAGAAGCTTCTACCATATTATCAATTTTATTTCTGGAATTTTCTATTTCTTTATTGACCTTGTCTTTGACATTAGAATCACCCTGATAGTTACCATCTTTGGTGGTACCAACAGGTAATATGAACCCCAATATAACTGCCAGGAATCCGGCAATAATGATTATAATTTCAGTTGCACTTATCATACTCTCCCCGCCCCATCTATAAGTATTTGTATATCAAGTAGTTGTATATCAAATATTGATATTTCAGACCTTAAAATCAAAACCAGATGAAATATCTAAATTTACTGGTTTTCCATCTTTTCCTATCATTGTGCCAGCCATATGTTCCAGCTCGCTTGCGGAGAACCCCATATTCTCCTGATTCTTACCTTTTTTCTCCTTCTCATTCCCTTCTCCGCCATTTTTCTGGTACTCATTTTTCCCCTTTTCTTTGGCATCGAATTTCTGATTTTGCATATCAGCATTTTCTTTTTCTTGAACAGAATTATACCGCTGATCGACTTCTTTGTCGAACTGATTCTGGAAATTAACCTGATCAGTAAGACCCTTAGCCTGGTCAGAATTCTTAAGTGAACTAGTATCACTAGTTCTAACTATTGCTCCCTGTAGATCCACTCTGTTTATTGACATATAAGCACCCCCAGCTTTGTGCATGTGTGAAACCCACTATCAATAAGTGTTTCTTATTTTATAATATATTTATACTTTATATTATCATGTTTTGAGCAGTTTATAAATACGCAAGTCAAATAAAATTAATACTGCACGGAGTGCTTTTTATTTAATGGAAATTAAATAAAAACAGACTTCCCCTTATCCAAATGTTCGGGAAGTCTGCATCTATATCATATTATAATGGCGCCACTCTTACATCGCCTTCTTTATTAACGAATTTACTATATTTTACAGGCTTTTTGACAACCATTGACAGCTCGCCTATAGCCACTGTAATTCCTGGATATGCAATGTCTTCAACAATTACTTCTGCATTCTTGGAATCAGCCAGTTTTTCCTGCAGCTCAGTAAATTCTTCTGAGTCAGCCTCAATCTGCTCTGAAAGAGATTTATTAAGTCCCAGCAGCTGCTGTGCATATTTAAGCTGGTCAGGTGTAAATTTAACACCGGCCTTGACCTTTTTGGTAATGCCTTCAAGCGTAGGCTTTATATTCTCAAGGTTTTTCTGATTAGTAACAATATTCTTCTGCAGTTCTTTGAGTCTGATCTTAAGAGTAGGATCCACCCCCACTTCTATCTGTGTATTGGCTCCCATCTCGGAACCTAGAACTTTGGCCGTAATTCTCTCTGCAGCACATACTTTTCCGCCTGCAATAAAGCCTTTTTTGCCCGAAACATTTATCTCTGTTCCTGCAAAAACAGTAGAGTGCATAATTGTCTCTGATGTAACAGAGCCATGAGCTTGAACAGTCGAGTTCTCAATAAACTTAGTTACAAGGTTTCCCTCACAGGTAATGGAGCCCTTGCCCATTCCATTTATTCCTCTTTCAAGGACGATATCCGCCCCCGAATCTAGTACGGCGCCTTCTACAATACCCTTTACATGTATATTGCCACCTGCCTTTATACTAAATCCGGATGCAACAACACCATTGACCTGAACACTGCCTTCATATTCAATATTACCGGTCGCCACATCAACATTTTCAAGAGTCATTACATTAGAAACTGTTACCTTACCCTCTTTGAGAGTAACGTGGCCTGCAGAAGCGGCTGTCAGAACAGTTTTGTCTTCATTAATATTTACGTTTTTACCATATTTTAGAATTGCTGTCTTAACTGTAATAGGCTTAACAGTATCATTATATATATTGATTCCAGGATCACCTCTGTCCTCCTTATGAAGGATTGCAAGCTCCTGTCCCTCTTCACAGTTATTTATCAAATTCAGATGGAAATAATCCACGCTTCCATCTTCTTTTAGAGTAGGCTTTGGCCTTAGACTAACATTGAATTTATATTCAATCTTGGCACTACAGCCCTCACGAACAGGTTTTCCTTTGGCAACTACTATTTCCTTGCAGTATTCCCTGTTTGCAAAAAATCCGTGGATTGCATCCACATCTATTCCATAAGTGATCTTCCTGTATTGAAGATCTTTATTAACTTCATCTTCAGTCATAAGTTCAGCGCCTTCTGATGGAGGGTAGAAAAAAGCTGTAGCTGTCATTTTGTCTTTAGAAATATCGAGACGATAATTCTCTCTTACAGGCATTATTTTGGCTGCACTAAAAATAACTGTTTCTCCTGTTGCCTGTTCCACCGCCTCATTGACTATTACAACATCATATTCTATCTTTTGGTCATCCAGATAGTCTCTTACTGTATTAACATCCAGCACCGCTCCACCATCAGTTGGAGCAAATACTTTAATGCCTGTTCCTTTTTCTGTTATAACAAGACGAAAATAACCATTCATAGATATACCCCGCTTAGAACTATGACTTTTTGTCACTTCGTTCCAAAAGTCATGCAAATAGGCCAATTATTGCCTATCTTGCCACTTGAATCACTTTCTCACACCATACGTATTACGTATGGTTAACCGCAGCTAGTGCGGATTTCTGATTGCAGTCACAATAACAATATGAGGCCGCCAAAAACTTATTGCCTAAAAATAAATTTTTCACAGCCTCCACATTCATCTTAATTCAGTTAAAATTCCAAGATACTTTCCAAGTTTTTCTCTCATTTTTTGTAAAGCTCTTGTATGTAGCTGCGACACTCTTGATTCCGAAACATCAAGAACATTACTGATTTCTTTTAGAGTAAGTTCTTCGTAATAATACAGGAGAATTACCTTCTTTTCCTTATCGGTCAGAAGTTCAAGAGATTCAGCAAGCATTTTCTTAAGTTCAGCCTTCTCAATGGCTTCCTCAGGCTTGATAAAACCTGTAGAGGAATTATTAGAATCTTCCTGAATATCACTACCCTGGTCCATAAACTCATTTAAGGACACAACATTTGTAACCTTCATCTGATTCTGCCAGGTATAATATTCATCTTCGGAAATATCCATTTTCGCAGCTATTTCTGCATCAGAAGCCACATGGCCTGTATCCCTCTCAATCTCTTTAATGGCAGCATCAATTTTTTTCTGACGCTGTCTGATTGTTCTTGGTATCCAGTCCATCTTTCTGATCTGATCCAATATAGCACCTCTGATACGCAGAGAAGCATAAGTTTCAAACTTAACGTCTTTCATCAGATCAAATTTGTCTATAGCATCTATTAGCCCAAAAATGCCATAACCAACCAGATCATCGTATTCAACGTTAAATCCAAGATACATTGACAGCCTTCCTGCAACCAGTTTTACAAGAGGCGCATATTCAAGTATCAGCTTTTCACGTATTTCCGGTGATTTTGTATTAGCATATTCATCCCATAACTTGGTTCTGCTCGCTTCATCCATAAGTAAAAACCCCAGCTAAGTTTTTTTCTGTTATTGTTATATGTTCAGATCACATTTGCATGCCATTTCCACCAGGAATATCTCCATTATTTTCCATGGAAGCGTTCTCAGCAGCTTCTTCAGCAGCACGGGCTGCCTCTTCTTATGCAAGACGTCTTTCCTCTTCTTCCTTGGCAAAATTGACATTCATAAAATGCACAATAACTTTCTCCAGTATATAGCCCAGTATCAAAAACAATACTACTGAGCCAAATACGACAACAATCCATTCGCCAAACGGGAAATGCCGCAAAAAAGTAACAATAGATATCACGGCCGTTCCCGCCAGAGTGACGAACGGTGTAATTAGTTTTGTTTTAGGTGCACTATTTCCGATTTCTAATTTCATATTATTTTTTCAGGCCTACCTACAGCCCTTATTACATAATTACCATTTTCGGGATAAAAAATTACAGTTCTACCATAATTTGCTCCAGTATCCTGGGCCAGTACAGGAATATTTAGTTCTTTTAATTTCTTAAGGGATGCTTCTACGTTCCTATCACCAACTCTCATAGTTGAATTACTGGACTGAAATGCAAACATCTGGGCTCCGCCTGCTATCTTGGCTACAAGTCTTGTTCTGTTCGCACCCTTGGCAACAACTCTTTTTACGAGTTCTTCTATACCTGTATCTGCAAATTTTGGTATGTTGGAGTTGCTCTTAATCTCCTTGGAATCAGGTAGCATAATATGAGCAAGACCTCCTATCTTGGTAACCGGATCACGTACTGCGATACCGACACAAGAACCAAGTCCCAAAGTAGTAATCCCATCAGGGCTAACACATATATTCAGATCGGCCATTCCAACCTTTATAATCTGACTCATTACTAGCTCCTTTTCGTCAGTGTCATCATACGCTACCCATACCGAGTGACTGCAAGATCTTATTATAACCTTCCATATCAGGTAGTAATATAAAGTAACCATTAAGCTTCATCTCATCAAAGAACATCGTCTCAATGAGCAGAATCTTGTCACCCATCATACCAAATTCAATCGCTGGTACACTCAAAATAGCGCCTGCCATATCAATGGCTACAAAAGGAACAGATGGTATCATCTTAAGGTTTGTCATCATAGACAGTGAATTCAGATATGAACCTGTAATGATATTACCCACCTCTTTCATTGCAGATAATTCAACATCAGTAAATGGTTCATCATCAGCTTTTGATTCCTGTCCCATAAGAATATCTACCAAATGTCTTGCTGCGGTCTGTCCAAGGAGGAACATGATACTTCCGTTAATATCTCCTTCTACGCCAAGATATATTCCGGCCATTATCTGCTCGGCTCCGCCCATAAGATCACCAACATCTTTGAAATCAAGGAGTCTAACCTGAGGGACAGACATGTCAACCTTTGTATTAAGCATCTGTGCCAGGGCCGTTGTAGCATTTCCGGCACCGATATTACCCAGTTCCTTGAGAACGTCAAAATAATTACTGGACAGTTCGTCCAAACTCATTTCACCCACTATAGAGACCTCCTTAATAAGTATTATTGTTTACTGTGCCTTCTCTTTTACTTCTTTTTCATTCTCTACAGCTTCAAGATCAAGTATTGAAACAAGTCCGTTCTCATGATGACCTACGCCACTAATGAATGTAGCATTCTTTTCTTTATTCTTGCCATCATAGCCTACCTTTTCAATGTTATCAGTAGACAATGTAAGTACCTGATTAACCTGATCTACTATAATGCCTATTAAGTCACCCTCAGATGCTTTGAGAATAATAATTCTGGTCTTATCTGTAATCTCATCATCCTCAATTCCCATCTTACGTCTAAGGCTCATAACAGGAACTATCTCGCCTCGAATATTAATAACGCCCTTTAGATAGTCTTCAACCTGAGGAACTCTGGTTATCTGCTGCATCCTAACGATGTTATCAATGTACTTGATATCTATTCCATATGCCTCGTCGCCGAGTCTAATTACTATAAATTGAATAAGTTCACCTACATCGGTGTTATCTCTTAATTCGTTCATAATCTACTCCTTTGATATTGTGAATCAAAACCATAAGTATCGCTTAAACAAGTGCGTTAGTATCAAGAATAAGAGCAATTTCACCATCACCAAGGATAGTAGCACCGCTTATCATTCTGCACTTATTAATGTACTTACCAAGAGGCTTAATAACGATTTCCTGCTGTCCCATAAGTTCATCAATTACAAGACCTACGAACTTCTCACCCTTCTTGGTGATAACAACAACCAGGTCTTCATCTGGTGCCTTTTCACTTTCAATATCAAGAGCTTCATTAAGTCTAAGTATAGGAGTAACATTACCACGAAGGTTTATTACTTCCTTATTCTCTACGAACTTAATATCTTGAGGTGAAATATCTTCAATACTCTGAATTGAATCAAGAGGTATAGCATATTTCTCATTACCAACTACAACCATCAGTGCCTGAATAATAGCAAGTGTAAGTGGCAGTCTGATAATCCATGTAGATCCTTCGCCAAGTTTGGTCTTAACTTCAACTTCACCACTAATAGATTCAACTTTAGACTTAACTACATCAAGTCCTACACCTCTACCAGAAATTTCAGATACCTGCTTAGCCGTAGAGAATCCAGGGTGGAATAGTAACTCAACAGCCTGCTTCTCAGTAAGAGTATCAGCCTGTTCACGGCTTAGAACACCCTTCTCTACTGCTTTATTCTTAACTGCTTCTGCATCAATACCGTTACCATCATCACCAACTTCGATAACTACGCTGTTACCGTCCTGGAATGCATGCAGGAAAATCTGACCTGCTTCTGGCTTGCCTCTCTCTGCACGAAGCTCTGGATCTGATTCAATACCATGGTCAGCACTATTTCTAAGAAGATGCATAAGAGGATCACCGATTTCATCTACAACGGTTCTATCCATTTCTGTATCTTCACCAGTCATTGTCAGTTCCATCTTCTTGTTAAGAGACTTTGTAAGATCTCTGATCATTCTTGGGAACTTCTGAACAACGCTTTCAATAGGTACCATTCGAACTTTCATGACTGATTCATGAAGGTTTGTTGTAACACTTTCAAGATATTCTATCTGTTCATTAACATTAGAATCTCCGCTCATGCCTGATGTATTAGCTGCTGATATAAGTGAGTTCTTGGCAATAATAAGCTCACTTACAAGGTTCATCAGAACATCCAGCTTTTCAATATCTACACGAACTGTTCTATTAACAACTGGCTTACCAGCTGGCTTCTTGCCACCTCCTGCAGGTGCTGCTGCAGCTTCTTTCTTAGGAGCTGGTGCAGGTGCTGCTGCCGGAGCTGCGGCTGGTGCAGGTGCAGGTGCTGCTGCAGCTGCTGGTGCTGCTGCGGTTGCTGGAGCTGCTGCCTCTGCTGGCGCTGCTGTTTTATTAGGATCATAATCTTCAACTTCACAGTCTTCGATTTCAGAAACGCTCTTTACTATTTCTTTAATTTTATCTTTTTCTTCTTCTGTGGAAATAATAAGACTAAATTCAAATTCAAACTTCTCATCTTCTATATCTTGAGCTGATGGTTCAGAAATAATAATCTCACCAACTTCTTCTATACCCTTAAATACAAGAAATGCTCTTGCTGCTTTAAGAATACAAGACTCCTGAACTTTGACATTCAAACCATATACTTTTTTGCCCTGAGACAAAGAGTCTTCCACATTAGACTTAGCATCATCATCAAGCTTAATAGCCATATATCCTGTAGCATCTGCTGCATCTGCTGCTGGAGCATCTGCTGCTGGTGCTGCTGCATCTGCTGCTGGCGCTGCTGCGGCTGCTGGTGCTGCACCTCCGCCACTCTTACCAGCTCTGATATCCGCCAGAGCCTGGATCAGATGTGCATTCTCTTCATCACCTTCTGACTGTGTTTCTGTTACATTATCAACATATGCCTGAATAGCATCGAGACACTGGAACAGAGTATCAATCATACTGCTTTCGATCTTAAGTGTACCGTTACGAACATCAGAGAATACATCCTCCATGTCATGTGTCAGCTGCTGCATATGAGTAAATCCCATTGTACCAGCCATACCCTTCATAGAGTGTGCTGCTCTGAATATCTCATTGACACAATCCTCATTATTAGGATCGTCTTCGAGCTGCATAATACTGTCATTCAGATTCTGAATGTGTTCCTTTGCTTCGTCCAGAAAGACTCCAAGATACTGAGAAACATCCATATCCCTTTTACCTCCATTAAGATAACCTTTTGGGAAAAACAGAATGAAGGCAAAAAAGAAAGGATGTTTTTTTATCTCATCATTTTATTTTACGCCAACATTCATTATAATTTCCTGAGCGATGTCATCAAGTTTAATAACCTGATCTACAAGCCCAGCTGTTGCCACTGCTTTAGGCATGCCATAAACTGTACAGGAATCCTGATCCTGCCCTATAACATGCACTTTCTTTTTGGATTTAAGATTCTTAATTCCCTCTGTTCCGTCGGCCCCCATGCCTGTGAGAACTACACAACAGATCTCATCATAATCTGAATCCATCAGCGACTCATACATGAAGTTGGCACATGGTCTTACACCTTCTCGTGTAGGTCCGTCAACATAATGTATTGTATGCTTTCCACCTGAAGTAATTACATGCATATGTTTACCGCCTTTTGCCAAATAGACGGTGCCAGCCTGAAGAACGTCTCCCTCAGCGGCTTCCTTAACGGTCACATCACTTAGAGAATCAAGCCTCTCAGCAAGTGATGCTGTGAATCCTTCCGGCATATGCTGTACCAGAACTACTGGTGTTTTCAGATTCTTAGGTAACTTTGGTATTACTGATTGAAGTGCTCTTGGACCACCTGTGGAACTTGCTATTGCTACAATCTTGTTACCAGTAACTTTGCTGGCATGCTTGCTTACAATTTCCACCATCTTCTTGGAGGCTTTGATATCCTCAATAGAAAATGCTTTGCTGGTAGGCGCTTTACTTTCACAAACAGCTGCAAGTGTATTTATGAACTGTTTCATAAAAGCTTCACCTTTACAATCAGAAGCCCTGTCTGGTTTATGTACAAAATCTAGCGCTCCAAGTTCAAGTGCATCCATTGTTACTTTGGCGCCTTCTTTGGTGTCAGTACTTGACATCATAACCTTGGCTCTGATTTTGTTTTTGTTAAGTTCCTTCAGAAGTGTTATACCATCCATCTTCGGCATATTAACATCAAGTACTACCGCATCGTATGATTTCTTCTTAAGGATTTCCAGTGCTTCTGCACCATCTTTAGCTGTATCTTCAACCGTAAATCTTGAATCCGATTTAATAATATCACCCAAAACAGTTCTCATAAGTGCAGAGTCATCAACAATAAGTATACGTTTCATATCAACCTCGTTCCTAGCCTTGTTTTATAAGGCTTTCAGCATATTGTATGTAATAATTAAAAGAAAATGAAATAATTCTTGATTTTTTCTAATTCACGTTTGTTTCTTTCTGATTTTACGTTCTTCTTCAAAGATATAATGTATTATATCTTCTCTTGAAGTCTCATCTATATACATATATTGAATACGATGTTCAAAGAGTCCCGGACGGCTTTCCAGTTCTCTTACCTTAAGTACCTGACATACCATTTCATAATCTTTATTATTGGCATTGTCCGGCAGCCTGTACGTACAATAAATTGTACTACCTTCTTCATATTGGAAGTTGGCTACGAATCTAAGACCGCCTCCACTTATATCTACAACTACGCTTCTTTGCAGTGGTTTATTCTGTCCCAGCATATAGCTCCAGTTGTATCTGATTGCATTAACTTCATCATCAGTAAATATTCTGGACCTTAGTTCCAGAGCGCAACTGAATCTGTAATATTCTCTTCTTTGAAGCTTCTGAATATTACTGGTCAGATCCAGTACCAGCATATAGATATTATTACTTCTATATCTGTCAGATATCCTGCAATAACATTGGAAAAGACCTTTGTTACCATAGAAACAAAGGCTGTATTCTCCATCCACAGGCAGTAGCACTAGTTTGCCTTTATCCATAGGCATTAGCACTTCTATCCTGTCCTCGGATATGATATCTGTTATTTTGCTAAGGTATATCTTTTTGGTTCTCTGGTCATCATCCATCCAGACTTTACCGTTAGCTTTTAATTCGACTCTGTTGCCAGGTGCAATATAATCCTCTAGCATTTAGTAACCCCCTGTTATGTCTGTGGCGAACTGTTGAGCTTTCTTTCTCTAATAATATGAGAAAAAAATGCTGCCATTCCACGAGGCTTAACCATTGCTGTTTCCCCTGGATTGGTCAGTCTGCCCGCTATATTTTCAAATGCTTTGGTCGACTTCGCATTAGGATATTCTATGGATACCGGTGACTGTTGCATTACGCCCTTGGCCAGATACGGATCCTGCGGAATTGCGCCTAAATACGTAAGTGGTAGTTTCTGATATCTTGCAACAACAGCATTTAACTTGTTAAATAACTGCTGCCCTTCCTCATCTGAAGAAACTCTGTTAGAGACAACTTTTATCTCCGTATTCTCCTTGGAGAATCTTGGATACTGATTAAGTGCCTTTAAAAGAGAATATGAATCAGTAATAGAGGTTGGTTCTGGTGTTGTTACAAGAATAATTTCACCACTGGCTACCAGAAATTCAAGAACTGCATTAGAGATTCCGGCTCCAGTGTCTATAATAATAGTATCGGCTATTGCATCGAGTTCAGCAAGATTTACAATTATATAAACTAAATAGTCTCTACTAAGATTATACATTCCCGATATTCCAGAACCGCCGGATATAAAGCCTACATCCATTGGTCCCCATGTTATTACATCTTTTATATTTTTTCCCTGATATATAAGGTCTGAAAGATTGTGTTTAGGTATAGTTCCAAACATTATCTCTATATTGGCAAGGCCAAAATCTGCATCAAGGATAACTACTCTCTGTCCTAGTCTTCTGAACTGGATGGCAAGGTTAATGGCTACATTAGACTTACCAACCCCTCCTTTACCGCTCGTTACAGTAATAACTCTTGCAAGTGGTCTATGCGGAGTATTAGAGGCTTTGATTATATTCCTAAGCTGTTCTGCCTGATCCATATAAGTTCACCCCACTTAATCTTATACTAGTTGCGGTTTTTTTTCCTAGCTTCACTCTTAGAATCATCACTATTACCGTTATGACCTCCAAGAAGCCCCTTCACTATCTTTTGAGCATCGAATACCGCAATATCATCTGGTACGTTCTGTCCATTTGTTATATAGGACATAGGTGCACCTGTATGCATCTTGATATTATACAGATTACCGGCAGCTGCTGTTTCATCCATCTTGGTAAAAATAAGCTTGTAGCTCACCATTTCAGAATAAGCATCTACTATTTCAATAAGGTCTCTGTACTTGGTAGTGGCACTAAGTACCAGGAAATTCTCGCAATCCATTATTTCCTGAAGTGTCCTTATGAACTTCTGAGTATTATCTCTCTGTTCTTTATTATTAAGAGGATGCCCAGCTGTATCTACCATCAGATAGTCGTAATCCTTGAAATCCTCTGCAGCCTGCTTCATTTCATCTATTGAATAGATAACTCTAAATGGAATCTCCAGAATAGATGCATATGTACGCAGCTGCTCTGCTGCAGCAATACGATATGTGTCAATAGTTACAAGCGCAACCTTCTTTTTCTGATTCAGATACAGATCAGAAGCAAGCTTGGCTATTGTAGTAGTCTTACCTACACCTGTAGGTCCTATAAATATTTCTGCTCTCTGAACACCTTCAGATGGAGCTATGACCTCAGGCTTACCAAATTTCAAAACCATTTTCTGATATACATTTTCAAGCGCATATTGAAGTGGTGTATTAGGTTTACTTACCTTTTCCACCTCATCTGTAAGCTGATTGGCATAAATTTCATCAACTTCATTTTCCAGAAGAGTGTTATAGAGTACTTTAATAAAGGAAAGAGTCTCTTCAGAAGCTTCATTTTTACCAACGGTAACTTCTCCATGTCGCTCCTCATTCTTTTTAACTTCTTCCTCTATCTTGTCTTCCTTCTCAGGCTTTAATATATTCTGCTCTAAAAGGTTATGCAGATTATCAAGTTTTTCTTCAATAATGCTGCTTTCATCAACCTTTCGGCTTTCATTTTCTTTGACCTTAAGAGGTGGCAGTACACCTTCATTCTGAGCCTTTATGAGCTGATCCCCAACTCCTGATAGTCCATTAGGCGTCAATACCTTGGTAGGCTTAATAGCCTGCTGGTACGAAGATCTCTCATTCTCTTCCTCAAGCGCTACTGTTACCTCAATTTTCTGTGGCTTCAAGAATGCAAAAAATCCGCTGTTTTTAACAGGCCTTACATTCATAATAACGATCCCTGGCCCCAACTCTTTTTTGGCATCTTCTGTAGCTTCTAATTCGGTCCTGGCTGTAAATTTTTTTATAATCATTTATGCAGTCACCATCCCCACTGATTGTAATTCAATATTTGACTCTACTTCGTTGTACGAAACTACGATCAGATCCTGATAATAATCCTCCGTCATTTTCTTAAAATACATTCTGACAATTGGCGATGTCATTATAATTGCGCTCTTACCTGCATCCTCAAGTTTCTTGGTCTGTTCACCAACAGATTTAAGGATTGCCTTTGTCCTTGCTGGATCAAGAGTAAGATAAGCACCTGTTTCTGTCTGCTTGACACTGTTCATGATTTCCTGTTCAATCTTAGGATCAAGAGTCAGTACGGTTGTTGTCTCTCCTGATATAAAATATTTATTTGATATTGCGCGCTTTAGACCCTGACGAACATATTCAGTAAGAATATCTGAATCATGGGTAGATGGCGCGTAATCAGCAAGCGTTTCAAATATAGTAACAAGGTCTCTTATCGATATTCCTTCTTTTAAGAGATTCTGTAATACCTTCTCAATTTCACCCAGGCTCATCAGCTTAGGTACAAGTTCATCAACAAGTGCGCTGTGATTCTCCTTAAGGTTATTAACAAGATTCTGTACATCCTGTCTTGTAAGGAGTTCTGCTATATGCTGTCTGATGACCTCAGTCAGATGAGTTGCAATAATTGATGGTGGATCAACTACTGTATAACCAAAACTCTCTGCCCTTTCTCTCTGGCTCTCTGTAATCCAGATAGCTGGCAGATGGAATGAAGGTTCAAATGTAGGAATACCAGTAATTTCCTCTTCTACATGACCAGGATTCATAGCCATGTAATGATCGAATAATATCTCTCCATCACTTATCTGTATACCTTTAATTTTAATGATATATTGATTAGGATTCAACTGAATATTATCACGTAGTCGAATAATAGGAACCACTGTACCAAGTTCAAGTGCTATCTGTCTTCTGATCATTACTACACGGTCCAGAAGGTCACCGCCCTGATTAACATCGGCAAGTGGAATAATTCCATAACCAAACTCAAGTTCAATAGGATCTACCTGCAATAGCGAATTGACATTTTCAGGTTGTCTTATTTCTTCCGCTTGCTGCTCTTCTTCTGTAGCTGCAGCCTCTTCTATCTTGGCTGTCTCAATAGTACCCTGCATCATTCTGGCAACTACTATGAATACCATTCCCATTCCTACATACAGAACTGCCGGAAGTGGTGAGAATATACCAAGGAATGATACAACTCCGCCTACGAGATATAGTACCTTAGGCATACCAAAGAGCTGATCTATAAGTACATGTCCAAAATCTGCTTCTTTTGAACCCTTTGTAACAAGAATACCTGTACTAAGTGATATAAGAAGTGATGGGATTGATGATACAAGGCCATCACCCATGGTGAGGATTGTGTATTTATCAACAGCAGCATTTAATTCAAGTCCCTGTCTTAAAACACCCATTATGATTCCACCAACAATATTAACACCGGTAATAATAAGGCCAGCAGTAGCATCACCTTTAACATACTTGGATGCACCATCCATAGCGCCAAAGAAACTCGCCTCATCCTGTATCTTCTGTCTTCTGAGTGATGCTTCTGCATCGTTTATAGCTCCAGTATTAAGATCCGCATCTATAGCCATCTGTTTACCAGGCATGGCATCAAGTGTGAATCTGGCTGATACTTCCGCTACTCTTTCAGAACCTTTGTTAATAACCATGAACTGTACGATAACAAGAATAATGTAGACGATAATACCTACTATCAAATCATTACCACCAACGAATGAACCAAAAACCTGAATAACTTTACCAGGATCACCTGATGTCAATATCAGTCTTGTTGATGAAATGTTAAGTGCAATTCTAAAAATTGTTGTGAACAGTAATATTGTCGGGAAATTAGACATATCCAGTACTTCTTTACAGAACATCGCTGTAAAAAGTATTACGAAGGACAAGCAAAAGTCGAACGCAAGCAGGATATCCATTAATGTATTCGGAATAGGTATGATGAACATGACTACAGCTGCGACCAAATATAACGCAACGCCATAGTCATAAATT
>CAMJFD010000005.1 GCA_946404845.1 uncultured Butyrivibrio sp.
AAATTTTGATTAATAATTATACTTTAGTTTTACATAAATTAAAAATTAATTCTATTAATATCGTCCTCTTTAAAAGTAACTACAAGATAATCATCAAAAATCCTATAATCATCAAACGCCTCATATCTGTCTTCAGAAAAAGAACTATACTGATCATCATAAACATTTATATCATAACAAATGATATCTGATGATCCCCTTTGATGTACAAAAAATGCATTGTTTGAAGATAGCTTATTTAGATCGTTTGCAAAATACTTAACAAGATTGATCGTCTGTTTACCATTTTCATTTGATTTAATAATTCCTATCTGTCCATTACTTGTAAAAAAGTACATATTACTATTATTAGTTCCAGTTGCATTTATAAGAGGAACATTGAAATTATAGGTATTAAGCTCAGATCCATCATTTATTGAATATACAGAAGCCTTATTGCCTGAATAGAAGACAATAGCAGGTACATCCTGACCATTTTCATCAGTATATGTTATATTCAGCAAACCATTTTTTAGATTGACCTGATCTGTTTCAAAGTTACTTTGCCATATATATTCCTGAGATACGCAGTCAATATAATCAATTGTCATCTCATAATTGGACAGTACCATAGTGTTATATATTCCATAACTTGCATCATCAACATTTGTACCATTAACGGCGATAAATGTATCATCTGTAACAAAAAAGACATCTGAAATATATCCATAGTCATTCTGACCTGTATAAAATTCTCCTGTTAAACAGGTCAGAATGACTATGGATAAATGTATCATCTGTAACAAAAAAGACATCTGAAATATATCCATAGTCATTCTGACCTGTATAAAATTCTCCTGTTAACAGATCACAACAACCTGTTCTATAAATATCTTCTTCGGTATCATAAGAATATATCAACTTAGATCCATCACTATTAACTTTTATAGATGAAACATGACTAATATAATCAGGGTAATCATATCTGTTTGTTATAGTTCCGTCACTACAATCAATAATGAAAATACCATTTCCTACTGTGGCAAGATACATTAAATTACCAACAATATCAGCATTTGGGCCGTAATATATAGAGTCAATTTCAGTTCCTTGGCTGGTCCATATCTGAGATCCTGTAGAGCAGTCCATGCAATATATTACACTGTCTTCAATAACTATAAGATTATCATTTTCAGTAAAAGAAATATAATTAACTGATGTATCTGCATGATCATCATAAACAAGCGAATTATCTTCCAGATTCCAAATATATAAGTTACTAGAGCTGTCATATGCAGCCAGATATTTTCTGTTAGGACTTATAACATAATCACTTACAGTATCTGCACACTGATAATTCCATGTACTGTCAATTGTTGAACCATTTTCTGCAACATAAGCTCGTGTTGCCATAGTAAGAGCATACTCAGCTTCTGAAGTTACAGGCATATCTGGATCAGCCTCAGATGGGAGAGCAGCAAGTGCAAGCTGTATAGCTGTAATTCTCTGCTCATCTTCAAGAAGGCTTGTAGATTCAGTAGCGAGGAACTTCGCTTTATTTTTTAGAGCATCATAATAATTATCTCTTATGCGAATCGTACTCCATACAAGATAAGAGATTGCAATAGCAACTAATATAAAGGCTACAGACAAGATAGCCGCAAGCCTTTTTATCATATACTGTTTCTGGCGCTGAACAAGTTCATCATATGAACAGCCTATAAGAGCAGCTGCAAGACGCGGAATCTCATCCTTTTTGCTCTTCTTGATGCCTTTTCTAAGATCACAAGATAAAGGCTCTATAGGAATTTGTTCGATATATTCAACACCATTTATATCCTTACGTGTAACAGTATCTGTCAGTAGTACTTCAGGTATAACTTCCTGTGGTTCCCCATCAGCCAAAATAGTCAGAATCTGACTCTTACTATGGCTTTTTAGGAAATATTCAATTTCTCTGGAAACCCATATAGATTCATTAGTATGAGTAGAACAAATAACTATAAGATACTCTGAATTTTCAAGAGCTTCTGAAATATCAGCATCAAGATTACTTGTTATAGGCAGCTCATTCTTATCTCTAAAAATGGGCGGTATATTCTTTAAACCTTTACTTTTCTGGATTTCTTTTGGAATATGATAATGCTCAAGCAGTTTCTGAACTTCTTCAGCCACATGTATATCCAGCTCAGCATGTCTATATGAAATAAATGCGCTATAATGATCCGGCATTTCCCCTTGCTCCTCCAACTTTTAAAATAAAGAGCCGCTTGCGGCTCTTCGCGCCGAGCGCGGCTGCATTTTTGCAGCATTTACACTTCGCGCGAGTGCGCATCCTGCATGGAATGCTTTTTGTATAATAGGAAATTTGCAACGCAATTTCCTATTATACAAAAAATGTTACAAATAATTTGCAACATGCGCTCAATATACCATATTATATGATAAAATACCAACATATTTCATTATATCAAAAGATTTAGGGGAAACTATGATTATAATTCTTTATGCAATAGGCTTATTCTTTATATATTTATATTTAAAGAGCATCGATAAAAGGTACGAAAGCTTATATTTAATAGCATATAATTTCATCGCAGTAGTAGTGATGCTGATATATACATATATGTCAACAACAGGGGGCACATTCAGTGACATATTCTTTGACGTAATCTACAGAACTCCAGCCATCATGACATTCCAGGGAGAAACTGACGGTCTTGGTAATCAGCAGCTGTTCGTAATGTTCATTGCATCCGTTCTGACATTAGGAGCTGTTGTATACATCTTCTTTTATCAGGCAATTACACATTCAATGATCAGAACACAGATATTCCTGAGCCGCAATGTATATGTTGTCTGCGGTGATGACAATCTAGCTCAGCCACTAATAGACGACATTCGTAAGAATTCACCAAGAACACCTATTGTATATATAAATGAAAAAGCCGAGGTAGATGAATTTGATGAACCACAGATACAGCTTATCAGAGGAACACTCCAGGCAACACGTAATTATATAGACAAGCTTAGTAAGAACAAGAACTATACCTTTGTACTCTTACCTACTGAAAATAATAATAACATAACATGGCTAACTGACCTTAACAGGATAGGAGAGCATGTTAAGAGTATTAAAGTTACAGCTTTTCTTGATAACAGTCTTATGAGGCATATGGATTTAGAATTTGAGAATATAGATGCTTTTCTTATTTCAAAAGAGTCTCTTTTGATTCATAATTTTATGGCTGAAAATCTGCCTATCGATTTAATGGTACAAAAGGGGCTATGCACAAGTGTAAATGGTGTTTATAAATGTTGTAAGTCGTTAAATATAGGTTTAATTGGCTACTTACCTCTCTCAGAAGAATATTTACTTGAAGTTATTGAAAATTCAGGCATTGAAGACATTAACTCAGACAAATGGGCAATAAAAGCAAGCATATTTGATGAACAGTATAAAATCAAAAAAGCTGGTATGTACCAGGATTATCCATATTTTAAGGATGACAACTGCATACATTTTGAAAAATACTGTCCAGGTTCCCAGAAATTCTACGAACATATTGAAAAGAAAGCTGATAAATATCATGAATTCGTAATATGCCTTGGAGATACAGAAAAAAATATACAGATGGCTCTTAGACTTATTAGATTATATGACAAACTTGGCAAAGACATCCCAAGACCTCAGATAATTGTAGTACTTCACGACCAGGCAAATGGTAGTATCAGATTATTACAGGATCAAAAAAATGTAATGTTCCTACAATATAACGAATCAATTTATTCATATGAAGATCTCGTCCTGAGAAAAACTGACCTTGAGGCTGAACGAATTCACAATGAATATATGAACAGTAGCCACACAACTATTAGATGGAGCCAGCTAGGAACATTTACCAAGCAGTCAAACAGGGCCGTTGTCTGGGATGTTGCTAATAAAATAGCACTTATGCCTTCACTTAAAGAGCTAAAAGAAAATGGCAATTCTAATATGAATAATTCACAAGAAACAGAAGCATCCTTCTGGGAACTTGCCAAATATGAGCATCGCAGATGGTGCGCTTTTCACTATACACATGGATGGTCACAACTGCCAGTATCAGAACTGACAGAAGATGAAATTCAAAATGGAACTACCAAGCATCTTGATGAAAAAAGGCATATCTGCCTCGTACCATGGGATGAGCTTGACAGCCTGCCACAGAGCGAGCCAGGCATTCTAAAACAATATGATTATGATAATATAAAGAGAATTGTGTTATAATACCTTTTATATATAAATAACAACGAGGAAGGCAGATTTCATAATGGACTATAACTTCGACGACAAGGACCGCAATCTCTTATATTATGATAACGTGGTACCTAACGCTAGGAAGCTTACTATTACTGATATATACGAACAATTATCAGTGCTTTCAATAACTTATGGAACAGTAACACTTCGCGGTGAAGAATCGCATACAATAACTATTGAACCTAAGGACCTTAGCACAGACAAAAATATCATTTCAATTGCTCTTGAAGGGCACGATATTCTAGTGTCTGGCACCTATAAGACTTTAGAACAATATCAAATAATAATCAAAACTGAAAATCTTATCAGCAAAATATCAGAAAATAAAATGATAGAAAAAAATGATCCAGATTTATCAGAACCTGAGAATCATGAAATATGTTTCAGACAGGTGTTCACACTTTTTGGCACAGGAATTAAAATACATGATTCAGACAGATCAGTTCTATACAAATGTAACTACGATTCAGCACAGTCTACTTTCAATATAACTGATGATAAAGGTAAAATTGGCAGCATCAAAAAGAGTTACAAAGGACATATGCCAGTTTATACAATAAGAATTAATGGAGAGACTATAACAACTCTTGAATACATACCTGGTAAGGATAAAGAATTCCAGTTAACTGGACCATACGGCGAAGAACAGATTACAATTGATGTTCCAGCAGACAGTTATAGAACTCTGTTTGTATTTAATGGTAAAAAAGCTCTTGGTTCAATCAAAAGAGTAGATGATAATAAAATAGTTACAAATGATATGTATATTTCAAGCTTTGAAAATGAATCAGACAAGAAACTTATGTGCCTCATAACAATTGCTTATGACGATTCATTAGAAACAAGAAAATAAAAAATAACCAAAGAAAAGAGGGTAACTTATGAATCAGATAATAAACAGCTTATTAGAAATCGATCTGTATAAGTTCTCAATGGGACAGGCTATATATCACCAATTCCCAAGCTATATCACAACATGGACATTTAAATGCAGAAATAAAGATGTAAAATTCACATCAGAAATGGTTGAAGAAATCAAGAATCAGATCAAGCTCTATTGTGATCTTAGATTCACAGAAGAAGAACTTGATTATCTTAGAAAAATCAAATGGTTTAAACACTCATATATTGATTTTCTGAGATTATGGCAGCCAAGATATGAAGACTTTACAATCACAACTGATGCTGAATGCGGACTTGCAATTGAGACAAATGGAACATGGCTCAATACATCAATGTATGAAATTCCAACTCTGGCAATCGTCAACGAAGTATATTTCAGAATGGCATATGATTACGACGATCTACTAAGGAGCTTTAATGAAAGACTTGATGCCAAGACACAGAAACTCATAGATGGTACATACAGTCTTGGAGCATTTAGTGAATTTGGCCTTAGAAGACGTTTATCAGCTGAAGCTCAGGAACTAGCCTGCAACAAGCTGGCTAACTCTAAATTTGAAAGTTCAACATTTGTAGGGACTTCGAATGTATATCTTGCTAAAAAGTTCAATCTGATACCAGTAGGAACTATGGCTCATGAATGGATCATGTGTGTAGGTCAGGGTAATCACAAGCACAATCCTGCTTATTCTAACTGGTACTCACTTGATGCATGGGTTACAGAATATGGTGTACTAAACGGAACAGCTCTCACAGATACAATCACAACAGATTGTTTCCTCAAGGACTTCCAGTTGACATATGCGACACTGTTCAGCGGTGTTCGTCATGACTCTGGTGATCCAATTGAGTGGGGCGAAAAAATGATAGCTCATTACGAAATGCTTGGTATAGATGCCAAAACTAAAACACTTCTCTTTAGTGACAGTCTCGATTTTGAACGCGCAGATAAAATCAAGAGACATTTTGAAGGAAGAGTAAAGGTAGCATTTGGAATAGGTACATATATTGCAAATGATACAGATGAAAATGCACTTAACATAGTTATGAAGATTACCTTCTGCAACGGTCAGGATGTAGCCAAGATATCTGATACACCTGGCAAAGGAATGTGCAAAAACCCGGATTACGTAGATTATCTCCAGAGATGTATCACATGGAGGATGGAACACAAGTAAAACACAAGATAAACGTTATATAAAAATCTAAAATGCATTTTTATATAACGTTTATTTTTTTATTATAATTTAAGGCGTAGAAATATCATATAATTATTTCATAAAGAGTTAATTACTTATCATTTTTACATTCTTTTTATGAGGGTAAGTTTGAAAATGTTCCATTTTCAAACACGAATTGGTGTCGCGAGCTCCACCAATATCGAACCATTAGCCACTCGTTTTACTCGCGGCATGAGGTAAAATATGAAAATACAAATTATTTCTACGCTGACAATTGTCATTGTATTGGCAAATGTCTTATCAATGACTGCACTGGCAAATGGATTTGATGCAAACTATTATGCCAACAAATATCCTGATGTAGTATCTGTTCTGGGAAATGATCCAACTGTATTATATAACCACTATGTTAATTATGGCTCCAAAGAAGGACGCTTTCAAAGTGCACAAGATGAATATGAAAGCTATACTAATGCACTTGCTGGTATAACAAATACTACTGCAGTTACACCTGCACAACCAGTGGCAAATGCAGCTATGGCCAACCAGACATATATAGACGTTGATATTGCCACACAAAAGGTTACATATTATCTGGATGGACAGGTTGCCCTTCAGACAGACTGCGTTACAGGTAATGAAAGTCTTGGAAGAGGTACTCCACGAGGTACATTTTCTATCAAATCCAAAACAGCTGGAAAATATCTAACTGGCCCAACATGGCATGTGTGGGTAGATACATGGATGCCCTTTGAGGGAGGCTGCGGATTACATGATGCTACCTGGCGTTCGAGCTTTGGAGGTGACATCTATACTACAGATGGTTCACATGGATGCGTTAACTTACCACATGATGCTGCGGTTACACTTTTCAATAGTGTTGCAGTCGGTACTACTGTTGTAGTTCACTGATTTGTTATAATATATGTATTATTGTTACTGCAATTAGAAATCCGCACTAGCTGCGGATTTCGTGAAAAAGTGATTCAAGTGGCAAATAGGCCCTTCGACGAAGTCGATTTCAATTGGCCTATTTGCATGACTTTTGGAACGAAGTGACAAAAAGTCATGTATTTTAAAAGGATGTATTTTTAATCAGAAAACATCCTTTTATTTTGGAAAAACACTCATAAAGTTATTATGAATTTTTGTTATAATAAACAGGAAATAACTGTAGACCATTTATTTGTATTAGTTGGAGGAGTGCTGATGTCACTTAGTATGAAGCAAAAAGATGTTGCAGTACGGCTTATGGCTGATGCGGTTATAACCGAAAAAGATGAAAATCACCTATTATGGCGACTGGAATCTTTTGAACAGAGCTTTGGAATGGATATTCCCAATTGGGAATTAGATGTTCTCAGAATAGCGAGAACTAAAGGGGTAGATCCAAAGAATTTCCGTATCCTCGATAAATGGATTGGAAATCACAGTCTGGCTATGTAGTAAATGTAATATTTAAAACTGAATATGTACCAAAAACAAGGGCTATGAATAAGTATTCACAGCCCTTTTCTTTTTATATTATTCTTCTGATTCACTTCCTAAAGGTATAAATTCTAATGTACCATCCATAGTTGCTGCAACATTTATTACAACATCTTTTTTTCTATTTTTCTTAGTATTCTTGGTAAAATCCATTGCTACAGCATCAACCATATATCCTTCTATAAGAGTATGTGCTTCTTCAATACTTAATAATGTACCATCGCCATCTGTAAATGTACTAGTACCATTAGTATCAGTCACTACAATAGTCTGTACTTCCTTAAATGTATTTTTATTATATTCATAAATTACATAGGTAATAACAGTTGAATTATCTTTTTTAGAACTCTGCTTAGACATAATGCATTTATTTGAAGATGAATAATAATAACTATCAACTGCATCTGAAGACTTATAAATCTTTTTATTTTTGCCCTTTTTATATAATACAGTTGTAAGCTTTATAGAATCTGACTTATCAGTGTCACAGTACATTTCAGGAACACCATTGTTATCCAGATCCAGTATATAAAAACCATACGTCCTGTTAGAAGAAGATTTTTTTGCTGTCTTTGTAAGATATGACTTATAACTGGCAAGAGCTTTTGTCTGCTTATTAGAAGCTGCCTTTACTCCCACCCCTGGAATCATAGAAAATGTAAATGCAGTAATTAATGCGATACTTGCTATCTTTTTAAATAGTCTCTTCATTTTTTTATACCATCCTTCTCATAAGTTTCTATAACAAATAAAACGTCTAATACAATTGTAATATAAACGACTTAAGCTACTATAAATCGATAATGAAGAGCTTATGAAATTTCTATTATATTATTGTTATACAGTTTATTTTGGAGCAAAAAAAAGATTATAATAAAAGTGGAAATTTATTCAAAATACAAGGAGGAACCCCTTATGAAATATATAGTTAATTCAGACAGAATAACACTTATAGATGATGAGCAAAAAGAGCTTGCATATGTAGAATTTCCAGAATTTGAGGAAGGCAAAGTAGAGGTAACTCACACAGTAGTTGACAGTTCATTACGCGGTAAAGGAATTGCCGGAACGCTTACACAAAAGCTTGCAGACCACCTTCGTAAAACTGGGCAAAAAGCCGAACTTACATGTTCTTATGCAATTAAATGGTTTGCTGATCATAAGGAATATGCAGATGTCCTTATAGATTCAGCAGCTGAATTTGAAAAAGCAAAACACATGCAAAACGAAGCCTGCCAGATACCAAAGCATCCTAAAAAACAGTGATAATTTCATAATCGGAGAAATATTATGAGTAAGAGTAATAAAAAAGCTATTGTGATAATTATCATAGTTGCTGTAATAATTGTTGCCCTAGGGCAAATATACACGATACTAACAACCTTCCACTATGAAGACCATCTAGATGATACAGTTATCACAATCGACAGTACCGAAATAAGTCTTAGAGAATTTGGATACTATATATATGACATAGAAGCATATGTACAGGAACAGGCTCTTCAATATGACTCGGAAAACCCGTCTCACTGGTGGAATACGCATTTTGCCGCAGGTCTAGATTCTACATATATTTGTGACTATGCCAAAGAGACTGCAATTAATAGCTGCGTATGTGATGAAATATATTATCAGCTGGCCATCCAAAATGGCATTAGTTTAGATGATACAGAAAAATCCTATGCCGCAGATGAAGCAAATCAGACTTATGAGCAAATGAACGATTATCAGCTGAGTGTAACTGGATTAGATGCAGATATTATACTGGAATATAGATTAAAACAGGCTCTTGCAACCAAATATGCACAGACTCTATTAGACACAGTAGACTTTTCTGCATATGAAGATGATCCCAATACCTTATTAAGCGGAAATGGTGATTACTTCCAGGATGTAATATTACCTGACCATACTGTAACGGAAAATACCAAAATTCTAGATAATCTATACTTTGGAAAAATAACTGTTAACTATGAGTGATAGATCATTCGGAGAATACAAATAACTATGGCCTATAAATATAGAAAATATGCAGCTAATAAGAATATTGTAACCATAACAACCTTCATCATTCTGCTAATTATTAGCATGGGTTTTCTGGTTGTAGAAATCAATATGATGAAATTCTACAACGAATCTGCCAAGGAGCAGGCACAAGATGACGTAATTCTAACAGGTATAGATGTATCATCTCAGATAACTAATATATCAACAGGGCAGCGTGTTGCTTCTGTGATGATAGCCAATGACATATTCCTACAGGATTGGGCACAAAACGAAGAGGCTTATCTTGAAGATTCTAATGATTCAAGCCTTGAGACTCTCTATGATTATCTTAAGACTTACCAGAAAGTTCTTGATTATGACACTGTCTTTTTTGTATCAGAGACGACTGGAAATTATTATTATCAAGACGGATTTAATAAAACTATTTCTCCAACTGATGATTTTGATGTTTGGTACTATAATTTCCTGGATTTGGAAAAAGAATACGATATAGAAATAGACAGAGATGAAACATTGGATTATTCTGTCAGCCTATTCGTTAACTGCAGAGTAGAAGATTCGGAAGGTAATCTTATAGGTGTTGCAGGAACAGCTCAACAGATAAATGATATTAATTCCAATATTTCCACTTATGAAAGCACACTTGGCGTAAATGTTTATGTCATAAATACAGGTAATGCCGTTAATTCTTTTACCGGAAGCGATGAATATTACAAAGCAGTTGAAGAAGTATCAGAAATTCTGGGCATTTCAGAAGACACTCTTCTTGCTACAGGTAATACAGCCTATGAATATACATGGCTTGATTCAACTCATTGTATGACATGCCAATACAATTCAGAAATGGGCTGGAACATAATAGTAGTCAAAGATATTTCAAATATTCAGTGGGAATACCGTAAACAGATGCTCTACGGAGCTGCATTCCTGTTTATTGTATTAATAATATTTGTAACAGGAAGTTCCGTACTACTGAGCCGACTGAATAAGCTATCCCGCGAGGCAGAGAATACTGATGACCTCACAGGCCTATGTAATAACAGACTCTTTAGAGAAAAATATCATGAAGAATTAAGGAAACGTCATTCTCATGATATGACACTATTCATGGTAGATATCGATGATTTCAAGGTATTCAACGATACCTATGGTCATTTATATGGTAACGCAGTAATTAAGCTTGTTGCTTCTGAACTTGATTCAGCATTTAACGATATCGGTATAGTCGGCAGATGGGGCGGAGACGAATTCATTGGAATAACTGTTGTGAATAACACTGAATGTACAGATATATTCTACACCATTCAGGAATCAATCAAAGCAAAGAGTACCAAGAACATCTCTGTATCCATAAGTGTAGGCATAACTACAATCAAATCACATGAATCTGTTGATTCTGCTATAAAGCGAGCAGATATAGGTTTATATGAGAGCAAAAAAGATGGTAAAGGAAAAATAGTGACTATAAAAGATTAAAAATACTGATATTAATTATTTAATTTTTACAGAATTTAGGACTAATTTTTCATGTTTTTAGAACAATACTTCCCATGTATTATTGTGAAAGGGTTTTCTTTATTTACAAAAATATTTGGGAGGTATTTTTAATGAAAAAAGCAATTACCAAAGTTTCCGCTGCTATTCTTGCAGCAACTATGGCAATGAGCCTTACAGCATGTGGCTGTTCATGGGACAAGCCTCAGCAGGATAAGACTCAGGAGGACAGACCAGGTGATCCTGACCATGGCGGAAAACCTTCAGACAGACCAGATGAAGGCTCCTCACACAACGACTCAGCATCAGAGGATGCGTCCACAACAGATTCCAGTAGTGATAGTAGTTCAGAATCAAGTTCAGACAGCAGTTCTGATGCAAGCTCTGAAGCAAATTCTGGCAGCAGTGCATCAGATGGTGCCAGCACAGAAGATTCAAGCGATGCAGCAAATACTGGTGATTCTGTAGTAGATTCAGATGATGAGACTGATTCAACAGATACAGATGATCTTAGTTCTCTATCTTCAATCGAATTCTCAAGACTTCTTGGAAATGGTATAGATCTTGGTAATACCCTTGAGGCAACAGGTTCTTCAGGAGTTGCAACAACAGCAGATGAAGTTACGGCTTATGAAGTTTCATGGGGACAGCCAGAAACAACTAAGGAAATGATACAGGGCATGAAAGATGCTGGATTTGACAGCATACGTATTCCAGTAGCCTGGACAAATGGTATAGATGTAGCAAGTGGCATGGAAAATGGCGATTTTACTATTTCAGAAGCTTTGTTTGAAAGAGTAGAGGAGGTTGTAGACTATGCGCTTGACAGTGATATGTATGTCGTACTAAATGATCACTGGGATGGCGGCTGGTGGGCCATGTTCGGAAACTCTGATACAGAGATTCAGGACTCAGCTTATGAATTATACAGCCAGATGTGGACTCAGATAACAGACAGATTCAAGGATAAAGGCGACCACCTGATATTTGAAAGTGGTAATGAAGAACTAGGTGACCGTTTCAACGATAAAGCCAGCAGTACAAGATATAGCGACTATGTCTTAGAAGACGGCGGCGTACTTACAACAGATGAATGTTATGAACTAACTAATAAGCTCAACCAGACTTTCGTAGATATAGTCAGAAGTTCTGGTTCAAATAACACAGACAGATTCCTCTTACTTGCAGGATATGGAACAAATATTGACCAGACAGTTGATTCAAGATATGTAATTCCAACAGATACAGCTACAGATAAGCTCCTCGTATCCGTTCACTATTATGATCCATCTGGATACTGTATCTTTGGAAGCGTTAATAAATGGGGCAGTACAAGTGATTTCTCATATATGGAATCACAAATGGCCAAACTCAGCACAACATTCACATCAAACGGGGTAGGTGTAATTGTAGGTGAATGGGGCGTTCTCATGGACGATAACGAACTGCGTGATGGCACAGAGACCTATATGAAAGCCTTCCTTGATACATGTGTGATCAACGATGTGGCACCTATTATGTGGGACTGCAACAATGAATATGACAAAGAAACATGTTCTATGAGATATGACAATATTGCAGAGATATTCTCTTCAAGAGATGTTGATTCAGAATCTGGTAAAACAGTTGACGAACTTGTAGAAGAAGCAACAACAGAATTTGAAGCACTTAGAGCAGAAGCTTATGAGGAAGCAGGCGCAACAGATGGTGTAGCCACTGCATGGCTTATGTATACATCAAGTGACTGGTCTATCCAGTATAGTGTTGGAGATGAATACAAGCCAGACAGCTCATCTTCAGGAATTGAATCAACAGCAGTTGATATTACAGGCGACGGCGAATACACAGTAGGACTTGATTTTACAGAAAACGGTGGTACAACAGGAACAGCATTTATGGCACTTGGCATTGCTAATGGCGAAGAGTTATATCCTAATAGCGTTGTTCAGGTAACAGATATTAAGGTAGACGGTGAAAGCATTGATATTGCAGATAACTGCTATACAACAACAGATGACGGCGCATGCACAAGAGTTAACCTCTACAATGAATGGGTAGTTGGTTATGGTAAGACACTTGGCTCAAGTGCTCCATCATCAGCAAGAGTCCTTACAGGCTCAGTTTCAAATGCTACATCATGTCTGTTTGATAATTCAACACTTGGTACATTCAATACAATCGAGATTACATTTACATTCTATACAGAAGATTCTGCAGCAGAATATAGAGCAGCTCATCCAGATGAAAGCTCTGATGATGAGACAGATGAAACAAATGAAGATGTTTCAGGTAACTCAAGTGATTCATCAGAAGATGCAAGTGATGAAACAACTGATACCAGCACAGCAACAGCTTTTCTTATGTACACTTCAAGCGACTGGGGAACTCAGTACTGCGTTGGTGAATATAATCCAGCTTCTGCTACTGAAGGTATCGTAGCAACAGATACTGAAATTACTGGTGCAGGTGAGTACAGCGTATCAATAGACCTTACTCAGACAGCCAATGGATCAGCTGATGGTACAGCATTTATGGCTCTTGGAATCACAAATGGTGAATCATTATTCCCAGGTGCTATTGTAGAAATCAAAGATATTCTAGTAAACGGCGAATCTATTGAATTTGCTGATAATTATTACACAACATCAGATGACGGTGTTATGACAAGAGTTAATCTCTACAATGAATGGATCGTTAGCTATGGTTCAACACTTGGATCAAGTGCTCCATCAAACGGTCGCTGCAGCGGAACACTCAGTGACTGCACAAGCTGCCTATTTGACAAGGAATCACTTGGAACAATAGAAACTCTTGAAGTACAGTTCGAAGTTGTAACAGAATAAAAAAATCATACATATAATATATGGCCCTGTTCAGATTGAATAAATCTGACCAGGGCCTTTTATCATTAATAAGAAATTGCTCTGGTGGTTTCAAATAATATGAATAAAAAGTTATAATCATAAAAACAAATGATAATCATAAATATCTACTTGTGTACAATTTAATTTGAGATATAATATAAACAGTATTGCTAATTTAAATCTAATTTCAAAACTATTTTTCAACCGGAGGTAATAAATATGTTTAAAGTATACGGAAGCCCAATGTGCCCAGATTGTAGAGAATGCAAGGCTAATTTTGACGATCATAATATCGAATATGAATATCTTGATATAAATGCCAATCTCAAGAACCTAAAAGAATTCCTCATCTTAAGGGATTCAAATCCTGTTTTTGACAGACTGAAAAAAATACATGATATTGGAATACCAGCTATCGTAGCAGAAGATGGCACAGTGTTCACTGACTGGGAAGGATATCTCAAGGAAAAAGGCCTTCCAATCACATATAGAGAACAGGGTCAGGCTTGCAGCATAGACGGAAAAGGCTGCTAATTATAACAATGCCAAAAAACTGGCTTTAATCTATTTTGATTCTCAAATCTATTTCTTAAGAGAAGGGCTGGAAGACCATGAGCAAACTAAGTAAAATTACGATAATTACATGTCTTACTCTAATAATAGTATTCATAATAATCTATTTAAGTAGTTCTCACAATGATACAGACACAGTATCTGATGCTAATGATGGATCATCTAATACTACCAAAACAGAATATGTAAATAAAAAAATCATTCATACAGAATCTCAGATTGATACAGAAGTAATTGAAGAAGGCCTTACAAACATGGGCTTTCTAATTACTTCAAAATATTATTTCACAGACACTACGACTACAAGTAAAGTCACTTCTATAGGTAGTATTACTCTTGGCTTTACTAAAGCCAATATGATCGTCAAATATTCAGGTTATGTTCCAGCAGGAATTGATTTTACCAAAGTCGCCGTATCTGTAGATGATGACAACAAGATAATAACTGTCTCCATTCCAGAAGCTGAGCTTCAGGACGTTGTAATAGATCATGACAGCTTTGAACTTCTTGATGAAGACAAAAATATCTTCAATAAATTCGAAGTATCTGACCTTAACGATTCTCTCGTAGAATTAGAAGAGAGTAATCTCGAAAGAGCAGAAGAATTAGGGCTTCTAGAAGAAGCAAATAGTAACGCAGAGCTCATAATCACTAACTTTGTAAACAGCATAACTGATGGAACCGGCTATAAGCTCAGTATTCAAAAAGCTGAATAATATATGATTAGTTTTATAAATCATTTTTTAGACAATAATTAACATGTAATCAAAAGACTTAAAGGGGAAAAAAATGGATATAAACTTAGGTAAAAGCATAGAATCAAAAATCAGAGGGACTGTAATCCTGATTACTATCGCAATTTTCTCAATTTTTATAATAGGTGGACTGTTCATCACACAAGACAGGTATCATGGACAGGTTGAAATCATTGACCGCAATATAGAAACTGTATTATCACTTACAGAAGCTTCTACAATTTCATCAGCTGCAGTCACTATGATACCGGGTGATACAGCAACTCCAATAGCAGAGAAACTTGCAGACTTTAGCACATATTTTATAGCTGTGCTAAGCGTTTTGTATTTGGAAAAATTTCTGATAGTATTATCCGGCAAACTCGCAGCAATAGTTTTTATTCCTGCTGCCTGTGCGTTTCAAATATTATCCATATGGATTAAAAAAGACAATATTAAAAGCTTTGCTAATAGCATCGCTATCAAAGTATTTATATTAGGACTTGGAATCGGACTTGTTATTCCAGTAAGCGTATTCGCATCAAATGCGGTCTATCTAGAATTCCAGACTACAATTGATGAAGCAGTAACATCTGCAAACACTGTCAGCAGTGATATACAAGGTTCTGTAGAAGAAAGTGAAGAGGAAGATTCCGGATTTCTTTCTGGAATTACAAATACTATTTCTGCCAAGTTTTCACTTGCTATAGATGGTGCCAAAAAGCTTATAAACAGCTTTGTTGAATCACTTGCAATTATGTTGGTAGTTTCCTGCCTTATACCGATTCTGATATTTATATTATTCATCTGGCTTGTAAAGTCACTTCTGAATATACAGTCGGAAAGCCTGATATCATTTAACAGACGGTTATAATATATGATATATATAATAACTAATATCGCAGAACTAATTAAAAATTATAAACATAATTATAGACAATCTATAATAATTACCTGAAAGGCTTAGATCAATGAACACAGAAGAGCAATTATTATCACAGATAGAAGAAATTATGAAACACTGCGGCAATATAATGCTGACTGCAGACAGAAGTTCCAACGTAATTGAATCCAAGGAAGGTCATGCCAACTTTGTAACCAAGTATGACAAAATGATTCAGGACATCCTTGAAGAGAAGCTCATTGAGATTCTGCCAGAAGCCGTTTTTGTCGGAGAGGAAAGCGGACTAAATGGCAATATATCAAATGGCTATGCTTACATCGTTGATCCAATTGATGGAACTACCAATTTTATCAAAGATTACAAGGCAAGCGCTATTTCAGTCGGACTTCTCAAGGACGGAGCTCCTTATATAGCAGCCGTTTATAACCCTTACCTTGATGAAATGTTCACAGCTATTAAGGGGCAGGGTGCTAAATGCAATGGTAAGAGCATCCATGTTTCTGGCAAAAAACTCAACGAAGGACTTGTACTATTTGGAACCGCTCCATATTATGAGGATCTTGCAAAAAAATCTTTTGAAGCAGCCTATGAATTATTTAAGGGCGCAATGGACCTTAGAAGAAGTGGTTCAGCAGCACTTGACCTTTGCAGCATAGCATCAGGAAGAGCAGAAGTATATTTCGAACTAATATTGCAGCCTTGGGACTATGCAGCCGGATGTCTTATAGTAACAGAAGCTGGCGGAACTGTAACAACCTATGAGGGAAATTCTATTACTTTTGAAAAACCATGTTCCATAAAAGCATGTGGAACCACAGAGTGAGTATATCACAAGAAAATTAAATGAAAGCGGATATTTCAGCCTGGATGAAATCCTTGGTAAAATTGAGAGATACATCGGACTTATTAAATAAAAAATGATTAAATACCTTATAAAAACAGACATACGAGATTATAACGTTTATATTAAATGTTTATAATCTCGTTTTTCTATGTCTTTTTTACGTTATAATAAATATCACAAATCACTACTTCATATATCAAGGAGGCATATTATGCAAAATTTCGTATTAGATCACATTGAAATTATATTTTTACTAATCGTAATTGCCTTTTTTGCATGCCAAATTTCAAGACTCATCAAAATATCCAGAAAGCTTGAATCTGAAGGCATTAAAAAGAATACCAAAAAAGATATATCAACAACAGATACAGCTGCAAATATCAATGTCACACAGACATCTGGTCTTACAGATGAATTACCTAATAAAACCAGAACATAACTATATTTTTTTATGTATCAAATATAAAGCACCAGATTAGTTATTAACCTTATCTGGAAGATCTCCATTTGATATAATCGCAAGGTGCTGTGTAGCACGAGACATTGCTGTGTACAGGCAGTGATTACCCAGTTCTGTATCTGGATAGGACTTAGAGTCTGCATCTGCCAGAATTACATGATCAAATTCAAGTCCCTTTGCAAGTGTCAGCTCTATTAGGAATGCACCGTTCTTTGGAAGTGCATCATGTCCTGTAATTACCTGAGGCGCCTTATCGCCAAGCGCAGCCATGATTTTCTCAAGATTACTGTCATTTCTACAGATAATTGCTGTAAGGCCATCCATTTCACTGTATTTATCTATTGTTTCCTGAAGCTCTTTATAATACTCATCTTCAGATACACACTGTTTTACAATAGTCTTTTCACCAGGTCTCTTAACAGAGGATACCATCATCTTTTTCTCCTCTGGCAGGATAGAAGCGAACATATCAGTTATTTCTGGTGAACTACGATAACTTGTCATAAGTGGCAGTTCCACAAAGTCTTTTTTATCAGCCCTAGCCATTTCTTCTATTTGTGCAAATGTTATTGTACCCTCACGAATAGCCTGGAATTCATCGCCTAATAGCATAAATTTTGCATTAGGGAAATATTTCTTAAACACCTGCATCTGAGCCATTGTATAATCCTGAACTTCATCAATCATAACGTATTTCATATTACGATCGCAGATTCCAGTTAGTTCCATCTTGGTATATAACCACTCAGCAGCAGTGATACGAGGCTTTCCTAGAATACGCTTTGCCACATGCATTACATTTACAAAGCTGCAGCGTCTTATATCACGAAGAGCTCCGCCAAAATCATTTTCAATACGGTTATCTTCTGCAGAACCATTTTTGGCTACTCCGCTTGAACCATTCTCCCTATTATTATCCTTGTTATGAAGAGCATACTTGGCTCTATGCTCAAGCTCATCAGCTACAGTCTGAATAAGACGCACGCCCATTGGAAACTGACTAAACTGTCTTACAACAGACAATACCTCTTTTCTGGACATTACAAGATTCTCTTTCTGCCTGATGTCATAGAAATCACCAGCTTCAGGAATCAGATCAGGGAGAGCATCATGTATCAACTGAAGACTCTCAGCCTCTGTATAATCGTACTCGCTATCCATAAATGGCACATTAACCATTTCCATAAACTCCTGCCATGTAAGAGTAAGAGGATTAGTCTCACCAAGGTCAGGCAATACGTTATCAATATAATCCCTGAATACAGGATTAAGTGTCATAAGGCACACCTGATCAGGACGCAGTGTCTTTCTCTTCTGGTAAAAAAGATATGCAATTCTCTGAAGGAGTACAGATGTCTTACCACTTCCTGCAATACCATTTACAAGCAGAACAGGAACATCTGGATATCTGATAACTGTATTCTGCTCCTTCTGAATAGTAGCAGTTATAGCCTGCATCTTGTCAGAACGAGTTTGTGAAAGAGATTCTAGAAGCATAGGATCCTCAATTGCAATCTGCGTATCAAAATATGATATAAGCTCATTTTTGTGCAGTTCAAACTGACGACGCAGCTGCAGGTCAACAGGAATCTCCCTGTCTTCAACTGTATAATGAGTCTGACCACTTTCCTGATTGTAATATACTTCTGCGATAGGAGATCTCCAGTCTACAACCATCTGATCATATCCATTTTCTGAAATGGCAGCTCTACCTATATAATAGCTTTCAGGCTCTTCTGAAGGATCGAACTGAACCTGAATCTTGGCAAAATATGGTGATTCTAAGAGCTTATTAACTATTGCAAGACGCTTACCAAGTGAGGAACTCTCGATATTATATGTATCAATATATCTGTTCCAGACTTCAATTTCACCAAGTGTTTCCATAGTTGTTTCATAATCAGCATAATCTAGACGGATATTATCACGAATATCATTTTTTTCATCAGATGCCTTTTCATCAAGCGCTGATATCTGCTCCTCAATCTCTTTTTTCATCTCGAGGAGCTTGTTATATGTTTTATCCAAATGCTTTTGTTCTAAATCAAATACTTCTTTTTCCATAATTCCTAAACCTTACCTTATTTATTCAAATGATACCCTAACTTCCCTGTACCATCCTCAACATCATTTATATGGAATCTGGTATCAATCATTTCTTATTTATATCGTGTCTATCTTTTTAGTATACCATACTCACTGCATTCATAAGCAAAGATTAGTTCCAAATGAAAGAAATAATAGAAATAGGAACTAGTAAGAATCATATACATCTTGAATAAATGGTCAGAAATAGCACAAATTGGGCAAAAAAAGCAATAAACAAATATTGTTTTTTGATGCTGTTATCTGTACTATTAAATATGTGCGAAAGCACACAGAATAAACGTTTTAACTAAATTGTAGTTGGGAGAGGTTTTAATGAATAACATAATAATTAACGGCAACGTAAGTAAAGGTACAATTAATAAAAACATCTACGGCCAGTTCACAGAGCATCTTGGACGCTGTGTATACGAAGGCATCTATGTCAAGGACGAGGACAATATTCCAAACGTAAATGGTATCAGAAAAGATGTCATGAAGGCATTAAAGGATATTGAAGTTCCTGTAGTTCGCTGGCCAGGTGGATGTTTTGCAGATACATATCACTGGAAAGATGGTATTGGTCCTAAGGAGCAGAGAAAAACAATCGTAAATACTAACTGGGGCGGTGTAACAGAAGATAACTCTTTTGGTACACATGAATTCATGGAATTTGCCAAGCAGCTGGGCTGCGATGTATATCTGTCAGGTAATGTAGGAAGCGGTACAGTTCAGGAACTATCTGATTGGATTGAATACTGCAACATGGGCGGTATCTCTCCAATGGCAAATCTCAGAAGAGAAAACGGACAGGACGAACCTTGGAACGTTAAGTACTGGGGAATCGGCAATGAAGCATGGGGCTGCGGTGGTAATATGAGAGCAGAATACTATGCTGATGAGACTAGAAAATTCTCAACATATATGAGAAATTATGATAACGAACACCCTATCTATAAGATTGCATCAGGTAGTAACGGACCTGATTATAACTGGACCAAGACTGTATGTGAAAAGGCTGGCAACATGATTGATGCCATCACATTCCATCATTATACAGTTACATATGACTGGGAACATAAGGGCAAGGCAACTGGATTCACATCAGATGAATACTACCGCCTGCTGCACAATACACTTAAGATGAACCAGATGGTAGAAAACCACAGCAATATCATCAAGCAGTACGAAACAGACAAGCACAAGATTGGTCTTATCATCGATGAATGGGGAACATGGTTTGAAGTAGAAGATGGTACAAATCCAGGATTCCTGTATCAGCAGAACACAATCAGAGACGCTATACTTGCTGGTATCAACCTCAATATCTTCAACAACCACTGTGATACAGTTGTTATGACTAATATCGCACAGATGATCAATGTTCTACAGGCTATGATTCTGACAGAAGGCGAGAAAATGGTACTCACTCCAACATACTATGTATACTATCTCTTCAAAAAGCACATGGATGCCCATCATCTTGAAAGCTATGTAGATTCAGATATTCTAAACGACGCAGAGGAACTCAAGGTTCCACGTCTTACAGTATCTGCAAGTGAAAAAGATGGTAAGGCAACTGTAACTGTTGTAAACCTGTCAGAAAATGAAGAGTCAGATGTAAATGTAATGCTCACAGGCCTTAAGGCAACTGCCGTATGTGGTCAGTGCGTAACAGGTAATACAGGTGACTTTAACTCATTTGAAAATCCAGATGTTGTAGGCCTTACAAAGGTTGATGCTGTATTAAGCACAGATGGAATGAGCTTTACAGCTAAGCTTCCAAAGAGCTCAGTTTGCTCATTTGAGGTTACTCTGGCATGACATTATGTCGCAGATGTCTCTTATACGAAATGGCAGGAACGGAAGACATCTATGCACATGTTCTAAGGGCCAAAGAACTAATGCCATTATCCGAGCAGACAACAGACAGTGAATATCAGGAAAGGCTCATCGTATGTAAAGAGTGTAACAACCTTCTGGATGCTACATGCCTTAAATGCGGTTGCTATGTAGAGATAAGAGCTATTAAAAAATCTGCACACTGCCCGGTTAAAAAATGGTGATGGAATACTAGATTCATTTAATGAAGCTAACATTTAACATATGTTGTGTGTTAGATGTTAGCTTTTTTACTTTGTGCAGGATGCGCACCTCGTGGAAATGAATTTAATATTTTCTCAGAGAGATTATTCCACTTGGAACTAAGAGCCACAAGAATACATACAGTTTTCAATTTGACTTAATATGCGAAATAAATAAAGCAATTTTTTTATTAAACATAATTACCCCAAACACCTAAAAAATTTGCACTAAATCCAAAAAAAAGAACATATATATCTTATCATAAAATGCTAATATATAGGAGGTGGGAAGCCGTATCAAAACAGAATTCCACAATCAAAACCAATATACGGCTCAAATAATAATCTATTTATTAGAAAAGGGGTAATTAAACATGAAAAAATGGGTCAGGGCTAAATTTCAGCCAAGTCTTCCATTATATGGAGATAAGCGCGTCACAGTTTGTGATGAGCACATACAGCTATCAGAACAGGCAGCACTTGAAGGAATGGTTCTGTTAAAAAATGTAGCTAACACACTTCCAATAAATAAGGGCAGTAAAATAGCTCTTTTTGGGAAAGGCACCTTTGATTATGTAAAAGGCGGCGGTGGAAGCGGTGACGTATATACCAAATATATTCATAATATTTATGACGGATTCAAGATTCTCGGCGTAGACGTATATGAACCAGTATGTGACTATTACCGCAAAGACATAGAAAACCAATATGCAAATGGCTCAGCACCAGGCATGACAATTGAACCTGAACTTGATAAGGCTCTTATAAATTCAGCAAGAGCATATACAGATACAGCTGTAATCAGCATCAGTAGATTCTCAGGAGAAGGCTGGGACCGCTCTGATGTAGAATATGATGCAGAATATAATCCATGGGGCAATGAAGTCAGCATGCCTAAGACAGCAGGCAAGATTTTCCCTAAGGGAGATTTCTACCTTACTGATGCAGAAGAGCAGATGATAAGTGCTGTAAGTAATGCTTTTGATAAAACTATCGTAGTATTAAATGTCGGCGGCGTTATTGATACTAAATGGATAGCCGGTAATGACAAGATAAATGCAGCTCTTTTATCATGGCAGGGCGGTATGGAAGGCGGACTTGCAACAGCCAAGATTATTATGGGACTTGCAAATCCATCAGGTAGACTTCCTGATACATTTGCTATGGATATAACTGATTATCCATCTACAGAAGGCTTCCATGAATCACCAGAATACGTAAACTACACGGAAGATATCTATGTAGGATACAGATATTTTGAAACCATTAAGGGAGCAGCCGATAAAGTTGTTTATCCATTTGGATATGGACTTTCATATACAAGTTTTGAAAGAGAATTTGTAAGAGCAGATGAAACTCCAGAAGGATTTAAATTCCTCATAAACGTAACTAATACAGGCGCTATTGCCGGAAAAGACGTAGCACAGCTATATATGCAGGCTCCTCAGGGACAACTTGGTAAACCTTCAAGAGTTCTCGTAGCTTTTGAAAAAACAAGATTATTACAGGCAGGTGAATCTCAGGTAATAACACTTGAAGTATCTAAATATCAGCTCTCATCCTATGATGACCTTGGTAAAATCGCTGAGTCAGCCTATGTAATAGAGAAAGGTGATTATGCTTTTTATCTCGGAGGAAACGTAAGAGATGCAGAACCTACAGGATATGAATTTTCAGTATCTGAGGATATCATATATGAGCAGTTAACAAGACAGCTCTCACCTGTATCCCTTCCTAAGAGACTTCTTGCAGACGGCAGCTATGAGGATCTTCCTGTAGGACCAGCAAGAGACATTAACGAATGCATTTTTGACAAAATGGTTCCTGGTACTGAAGAAGCCATGGTTCCTGAAGATAAAGGTCGTAAGATGTACCTTCTGATGAATCCATATAAAGAGGGTGCACAGCCTCTTATGGATGTATTTGAAGGTAAGCTATCAGTAGATGAATTCATTGATCAGTTAAATGATGATGATCTTATTGATCTACTTGGCGGCCAGCCAAATACAGGCGTTGCCAACACATGGGGCATGGGTAATAAGCCAGAATATGGTATTCCAAATGTTATGACAGCAGATGGACCTGCAGGTGTCAGAATCAATCCTGAATGCGAAGTTGCTACAACTGCCTGGCCTTGTGCAACACTTCTGGCTGCCACATGGAACAGATCAATCGTAAATGCAGTAGGTACTGCAGGCGGAGAAGAATTAAAAGAGAATAACCTTCAGATCTGGCTTACACCAGCTGTTAACATCCACAGAAATCCACTGTGCGGACGTAACTTTGAGTACTATTCGGAAGATCCATATCTTGCAGGTAAGCTTGCATCACAGATGGTAAAAGGCATACAGTCCAATAACGTTGCCTGCAGCGTCAAGCACTTTGCAGTTAATAACAAAGAGACTAACAGAAAACACAGTGATTCAAGAGTTTCAGAGAGAGCACTTAGAGAGATCTATCTGAAAGTATTTGAAATCGTAGTTAAAGATGCTGATCCATGGACAATTATGTCTGCCTACAATGCAGTTAATGGTCAGAGAGCATCTGAGTCAAAAGACCTTCTAACTAACATTCTGAGAAAAGAATGGGGTTATAAAGGTATGGTTACAAGTGACTGGTGGAACAGAGCAGAGCAGTACAAGGAAATTCTTGCTGGTAATGATGTCAAGATGGCGAACGGCTATCCAGAAAGAGTTAAGAAGGCAATGGAAATGGGCGTTCTTACAAGAGATGACCTCAAGATCTGCGCAAAGAGAGTAGTAGAAATGATACTCAAATTAGACTAAACTATTCCAGATAAAAATCCCCTAAAGAAGACTTTATCTACTTTAGGGGATTTTGTTTTAGGGAAATTAGTATATTTCAATAATAATCTAACCAGTGTATAAGTTTATTTGAAAAATTCCATTTCTTTATTTAATTCTTCAGCAATCTCATTAAGGTCAGATGCAGCTCCTGCAAGAGTAGTAACTGTAGCTGACAATTCTTCCATAGAAGCACCAGTCTCTTCTGAGGATGCTGCATTTTCTTCTGAGATAGCTGAAAGAGCACTCATTGTATCTACTACAGCATTCTTAGAATTATCACATGTATTAGCACCTTCAGTAATAAGCTGTACACCATCTACAGTTGACCTGATATCTTCTAACATACCATTTACTGATTGCAAAGTTTCTCCAAGAGCTATCTGCTGATCGCTGTTACCTTGACGTACGTCCTCAGCTGCTTTAACAGCAGCATTTGACTGTTGTAACAGAGTCTCCATTTCTGTTTTAATCTCATCAGCCATCTGTTTAGAATCTTCTGCCAATTTACCAATTTCTTCTGCAACAACAGCAAATCCTTTTCCTGCTTCACCTGCTCTGGCTGCTTCGATAGAAGCATTAAGAGATAGCAGATTGGTCTGTGTAGCAATAGAAGTAATTCCTTCAACTTTATCACTAATATTATTGACCGCATTCTGAGTTGATCCAATAGTGCGGGATATCTCATCAATTTTTTCAGTCATTTCTGCTGACGAATCCTGAAGAGAAGCGAGAGATTTACTTGATATTTCAGAGGCCTCCTTCATCTTATTTGCAAGCTCAGAAAGGTTGTTAGTTGAGTTTTGAACATCACTTACTGCATCACCAATCTGTCCCACATTTTCAGAAGCGTTCTGTATCTCATCAGCCTGTTGTGTTGCTCCTGTAGCAATTTCCTGAACGGCCGTTGATACATCATCAGCTGTTTGTGATATTTGTTTGGACATATCAGCGAGCTCTTCAGACGATGTTCCAACACTGGATGCTGACTCTTTAATCTTAGAAACAATGCTTCCAAGAGTTGTAATAACTGAATTAGTATTATCTATCATATGTCCAAATTCGTCTTTTCTGCCAATATTACTTGTAATATTAGTGAAACGACCCTCGGATAGATCTGATAGAGATTTGTTGATATCTGTAATAGGACTTGTAAATGCTTTCGCCATAATAATTGAAATAATCACAGCAATAATCAGCAAAATAACTCCAATGATTATAACTACAGCAGCAGATCTTTGAGCACTAGCCATTACAGTAGCTTTACTGAAGGATACTGCTACAGTATATCCAGAAATAGGTTCCCTTACATAAGCAAGATAAGATTTTCAATTATCAGAATGATTTACAACTTCATAAAAACCTGAAGAATCGTTGTTGGTCATGAATGCATCACCTGCAACACTTTTTGGTTCGTCTTCAGCAGATATAGTAAACTGTGCATGAGCTGCTATAACAGCATCTCTATCAACTACAAATGCATCGTCTGCGTTTTCTGCCAGGAAATCGTGGACTGCTGATAAGGCATAGTTTCGCTGAACCAGACCTATTACATTATTATTATCATCATAGACTGGAACTATAATAGTCATAATCATTTCCCCAGTAGATTTACTGGCCATGGCATTTGATATATATATCTGTCCTTGAATAGCAGTTTCGAAATCCTCACTTCCATTAGCATCGGCCAAAGTATTTCCATCTGTTCTAAGTAGCTGTTTACCTGCGCTGGAGGTTATAATTGTTACATTTCCATCGTCAAATATATCATTTATAGCTTCAAGCTGGACAAGCATATCCGCTTCTAATGAATCATTGCCACCTTCACTAAGATACATTTTAGTTGCAGGTGAACAGGCAAGAGTTTGCATTGAAGTTATATTGTTCTCTATAATGGCTGAAAATTCTGATTCAATATAGTTAGCCTGCCATTGCAAATTTTCTTGTGCATCTGATTCCGCTTTACTTGTAGAAGAAATATAGCTGACCACAAGTGATACTATTAGTGGCACAGCTGCCGTAAGTAACATTGCTGCAACTAGCTTAGTCTTGATACTGTCAGTGAATTTAATAGAATTATTGTTTTTGTTTTTAACTTCTGTTTTCATAAATTCCATCTCATTCTGTTTTGTAACTCAAACGATATAAAAATATGTAATGAAAATCATAAGAATAGTATAATACCGATATAACTTTTTTTTATAAACGCTACAATATTTTTTATTAAATATTCGTTGTCAATTCTAAATAAAAATAAAACCTAAAAAGCGAAATTATTTATTACAAGTCGTTCCTCAAGCTCTTTTGGCTCTTGAGGGACGACTTTTATTCTTATGGAATAAGTGCATTTTGGTAAAAATCGTTCTTATTTACTTATTTTTGCGAATGGGAACGATTTTTATTTTTATTACATACGTGCATTAGAAAAAAATCGGTCCTCTTGGATATATTTGCTTAATAGGAACGACTTTTTTACACCTAGACCTATTACCCAAAATAAAAAGTCGTTCCTTTTCCTTATTTTCCCTGTTTGGGAACGATTTTTTACTAATATTACAAATGACATGTTTAATAAAATCGTTCCTAATTGCTTATTTTTACTGATTGGAACGACAAAAATGAGACTCACTCATTTTCTGATTATTGGGAAAGAAGTGAAAAAGCGAGGGTTATTAGTTACTCAATATTAAAATATAGAGAAAAAGAGTGAATAGCAGATTTTGGAAATTGCTCAAAATTGTAAATAAAGAAAATTGAGTTATTATAAATTAGACGTTCACCACTCATTTATATGTAGAATGGAAAAAGAGTGAAAGGAAATAATAGTACGGAATACTCATTTATTTGATTTATGATAAAAAGAGTGAATTTGTGAAATTGTAGTATTACTCAAAATTTCTATATGTAAAAAATGAGTGATTCTCCAAAAATAAGATTCACTCATTTTGGGGTTACTAGGAAAAGGAGTGAAATATACATAAAGCTTGATATACTCTGAATGTGATTTATAAAGAAAAAGAGAGTGAAGGCTTGTAAACTGCTTAACTAAAGCTCATTATTTGATAAATAGAAATAATAGTGTAATTATTCAAAAATAAAAAAGTATACAAAAACCTTGTTCTTCCATAATTCAGAAAGTAATTGCGGCTATATCAATATCTACACTTCCTTTAACAGGATGTAATGTGTTTATCTGCCCATTTACATAATCAATTGTACATATCCAATTATATTTTATATAATGAAAGAACAAAGAATGTCGCTATCGGCAGTCTCGCGCCGAGCGCGGCTGCATTTTACAGCATTTACAGTTTCTGCACGGAGTGCTTTTTGTTGCACAAGACCGGCAAGCGAATGGATGCTTGCATACAAATTCATTTGCCGGTCGTAAGAACATGGAGCACTAAGTGCGGAATGTTCGTGTGCGAAATAGTAGGAGTCAGCCTACTCGATTTAATAAGATTCATACTTATACTACATTCAAAATACATCGGGGGATATCAACATGTCAGAGAGTTCAACCAGTACCACAGCTCAGTCATCAGAAAAATTAGTTACAAATAATAGAAACCGCCTTATAATCCGCACTAGTATACACATAATAATCGCAAACCTAATGCTGGCGTTAATGAAGGCTGTAATCGGACTTCTGACTAATTCAATAGCTATCGTACTCGATGCCATCAACAATTTTACAGATGCCGGATCTTCACTAATAACAATAATAGGAACCAAGCTTGCTTCTAAAAAGCCAGACAGAGAGCACCCTTGGGGACATGGCAGAATAGAATATATCAGTTCCATGATTATCGGCGCAATCATCACATCAGCAGGCCTTTCTTCTCTAATAGAATCTAGTCACAAGATACTTAGCCCACAGACACCTGATTACAATATGACTTCACTCATAATCATTGGTATCTGCGTGCTAGTCAAGATTGTTCTGGGCCGATATGCTTCCCATATAGGTCAAAAATGTAACAGCGAAACCCTTATAAATTCTGGAAAAGATGCGCTTCTTGATGCTGTAATTTCTACATCAACACTGATTGCTGCTATCATTTTTATTTTTTACAACATATCACTCGAAGCCTACCTCGCTGCTATAATTTCCATCATTATCATCAAGGCCGGCTTTGACATGATCAGAAATACTATTTCTGAAATTCTTGGTGAACGAGTAAATCCAGAAATCGCTCATAATGTCAAAAAAACTATTATGAGTTTCCCAGAAGTTCATGGCGTATATGACATGGTGTTCCATGATTATGGCCCAACCATGGTATTTGGATCAGTGCATATCCAGGTTGATGAAAATATGAGAGCTCCGGAAATCAGTGAACTCATAAGGCGCATATCTCTGGAAGTCTTTGAAGTACACCAGGTCGTAATCACAGCCATCAGTATTTATTCTCTCAGCGCCTCTAACGAAAATGCAATTGAAATTCAAGAAACTGCGACAGAAATCGCCATGAGTCATGAACATGTTATTCAGATTCACGGTTTTTATATACTTAATAATGTAATTCAGTTCGACGTTATAGTCGATTTTGACGCACCTAATAGGCTTGAAATCTGCGACCAGATAGCAGAAGAAGTACATAAAAAGTACCCTGAATTTGCAGTACAGGCAATACTCGACGCCGACTATGGCTTTAGCGAATGACAATGTGTCTTTGGTTCATTGTGACTTTGTCACATAAATCGTAGCTGCATAATGTTACAATACTTTCAAATTCCCGCTCCCAGAACGGAAACAAATGACAGAGGTGAATATGAATATTACACTAGATACAAGCGTTTCAATAATTACCGTTTTCCTACAGGGGCTAATCAGCTTCTTTTCCCCATGTGTTCTTCCACTTCTCCCAGTATATATGGGATACCTTGCCGGCGGAACAGCAGTGAGAGATGAGAACAATCAGGTTCACTATAATAGAAAAAAAGTTCTTCTTAACACAATATTTTTTGTAATAGGTGTAAGCTTTGCATTCTTCCTTCTAGGATTTGGAATGAGCGCCATAGGACGATTCTTTAGTGGCAATCAGATGATTTTTACCAGAATAGGTGCTGTAATCGTAATTCTATTTGGTCTCTATCAGCTCGGAATCTTTGGTAGTAACAGACTTCTGAATTCCGAAGTGAGACTTCCTTTTTCTATGGAAAAAATGTCAATGTCTCCAATAACAGCTGTAATTATGGGATTCGTTTTGAGCTTTGCCTGGAGTCCATGTGTAGGACCAATACTTTCATCAGTACTTATTATGGCTGCTACGACAGGAACTTCTGGCGCAGGATTCCTTCTAATCGGTATCTACACACTTGGATATATAATTCCATTCCTGTTAGTTGGACTATTCACAACCGGGCTCATAGAATTCTTTAGCAAACACAAATCTATTGTCAAATATACTGTAAAATTAGGCGGCGTCCTGATGATCATAATGGGAATACTCATGTTCTCAGGTCATCTTGGGAATATTTCAAATTCACTCGCAGCAATATCTGGAGGAAGCAGTGCAACCGTATCAGAAAATTCTGCCAAAAATAATGCAAATAATAGCGATATGTCTTCAATAGCTGGTTCAAACTCATCACAGACAGACTATGACACTGTTGTAGATGTTGAAGATGGGTCTATTGAAATCCAGGAATCTGCTGATGAATCTACAAGTGCACAGGATGAAAGTTCATCAACAAATACAGAATCCAGTACAGCATCAGATTCATCCAATACCGAAACCACAGATGAATCTGATACATCAGCTTCAGACAATAGCACTTTAGTAGCAGCACCAGACTTTTCTCTAGTAGATCAGTATGGCAACATACACAGCCTTTCTGACTATAAAGGAAAAGTTGTATTCCTTAACTTTTGGGCTACATGGTGTCCGCCATGCAATTCAGAAATGCCAGATATTCAGGAATTGTATGACAAATACTCAGCTGATCCAAACTCAGAAGTTGCAATACTTTCAGTTGCCTTTCCTGATTATGGAACAGAGACAAGTGTCGATGGTATCAAGGAGTTTCTTGATTCAAACGGCTATACATATCCAGTACTAATGGACGAAAATGCCGACCTTTTGCTCAGCTATTATATTACAGCCTATCCAACAACATTTATAATAAACGCTGATGGATACATACTAGGCTATATTCCTGGTGCAATGGACAAAGAAACCATGGAAAGCGTAATTGCCCAAGCACTTGAGTAATAAATTGCAAAGGCGGAGTTTAAGTTTTTTCCGACGGAAGCATAACAGTTGGAGCCCTGCTTATAATCGAGATTATTATTGGAATTCTGTACTAAGTGACAAAGAGGAGAATAACGAATAACCATAATACTAAGGGGGAAAAATACAATGGTACACGTACTATCTGATAGCACATGCGATTTATCTGATGAATTGATCAAGAAATACAATATAACGATTATCCCATTATACGTGCGTCTTGGTGATGATGAATATAAGGACGGCGTAAATATAATTCCAGATGAGTTATATAAATGGTCTGATGAGCATGGAGAAACGCCTAAAACAGCCGCTCCAAGCGTAGCTGACATAGAATCATATTTAGAAAAAGACAGTGAAGATGAATATATCATTTTTACCATATCGTCATCAATGTCTGCGTGTTTCAATAATTGCAGGCTTGCAGCCGATGATCTGGACATGTCAGAACGGGTATTTCCAATAGATTCAGCGAATCTTTCAACAGGAATAGGTCTGCAAATCTTAAGAGCTGCAGAACTTGCCCTTGAAGGCAAAAAAGCTGCTGAAATAGTGTGCGAAATAGAAAGCCTTAAGGATAAAGTTCGAGCAAGCTTTGTAATCGATACACTTACATATCTCTACAGAGGCGGCAGATGTTCAGGCGTTGCAGCACTTGTAGGTTCTGCTCTAAAGCTCCATCCTCGTATAGCTGTAGAAAACGGTGCTATGCATCCAGAAAAGAAATATCGCGGAAATAGCTCTAAATATGTTATGGACTATGTCAAAGACATGGAAGAGCCGCTAAAATCATCCAGAAGAGATCGAGTATTTATCACACATTCTGGATGTAATCCAGAAATAGTAGATCGAGTAAGAGCATACCTTGAAAGTCTGGATCACTTCGATGAAATTCTTGAAACCAGAGCCGGTGCAGTAGTTTCATCACACTGCGGCCCAGGAACTTTAGGTGTACTATTTATTGAAGGCTAATTTTATAGTTGTTTACTTATAACAAATAATCTAAACGTATAGAGAAGTATGGAGAAATATGGGAATAATAAGAAAATTGGGCAACTATTATTAAATGCATAAATCGTTTTTTAATTAAGAGGAAATTGTATGAAAATACTGTTTATAGGTAATAGCCACACATATATGAATGACATGCCAAAACTTGTACAAGAGATGATTGAAACTGTTAAGGATGATGTATGTGAAGTGGTTATGATGGCCTACTCGGCCAGATCTTTGAAGTGGCATGTAAATGAAGAATATTTTTCAGTACGTTTCAATATACTTTATGGAAAATATAATTTCTGCGTGATTCAGGAACAAGCACATCCAATGGCGGAGGAACATGATACAGCCGTGTATGCTAACCAGATTATTGAATGGTGCAAAAAAGCAAAAACTATTCCGATCATATTTGAGCCTTGGGCCGAAAAAAATAGTCCGGAGATTCAAAATGAAATGAATCGTAGATATCGTAGTTTAGCCCACAAAGAGAATGTATTATTAGCTCCAATTGGTGAGGTATGGAGTTCCGTTTATAAAGAAATAAAGAATCAATTTGATGTAGATTTATATTATAAGGACGGCTCGCATGCTTCATATGTAGGAGACTATTTAGTAGCAATGGTCTTAACAAAAGTAATAACAAATAAACTACCAGCTATTGATAGCCTAAAAGCATATGATTTTACTATACCCGAAAGTGATTTTATTCCGGTTAATGAAAATCCAGAGGATGAAGTGAGATTTGTATCATCGGAAATAAGTGAAGTAATAAGAAAGAATATAATGCTTGTTTGTTGAGGATATAGATAACTCCAAGTTTATCGGAATGTATGGTGGAATGTTATAACGGAAGGTATTATAGGACTTCATATTTGTGAGGTAAGAACATGGAGTATGTTAGAGACAGAAAAAGCAATGTTTCATTTAGTTTGCATGATAGCAGGATATTAAATATGGAAATAATCAGAGACACTTTGTCTTTGAAGTTAGATCGAATATATCAAATTGCTGACGATGAAGAAAAATGGCATCAAGGAATAATTGAATTTACAAGAGTTGATATAGATGAGTGCGACATAATGATGTTTAACACTCCTTATGGATATAATGGAGAGAAATCTTTTTCTGGAAAATCATTATCTGTTGAAGAGTTTAATGCAAAATTTCCAAATGCCGAGTTCGAAATTGTTACGGAAGGATATAATGGATATGATACAGTATTTCAGGGATGGATATGGCAAAACGACGATGATCCGTTATTTGGAATTATGCGAATATGGAATATGGGTGATATGATATATCGTATAATCGAATGAAGGAATTAATATGGATATAGAAAGAACGTTTGAGTAAAGTAGACTCACCTAAAGCTGTGCAGTTTAGAAAAAGGGCAAACACAATTATTGACTACGATCCCTCAGCTAATAAAACAAAAAGTTTTTTCGCAGATGTTCAAAATAAATTGCATTATGCAGTTCATGGCCATACAGCAGCCGAATTAATTGTTGAAAGGGCTGATGCCGAAAATTGTTATATTTGAAAAAGGAGCTAAGGAACGACGAGTATATTTTGATGCAAAAACAAAAGTGCATCTCCGAAACTATTTAGATTCTAGAATTGATTCAAACAATGCTTTATTTGTTACGTTAGATTCACCATTTGATAGATTAAAGGATACTTTTATTAAACAAAAAAGCAAGTAAAGCAGGTCTGTTTTTAATTATAGTAGGTAGTCTGGCACAGATAATTGCACAATTTCTCTAAATCTTCAAATTGAGATTGAATTTGCCGAATTGATGAGGAGTGTCGGATCAAGTGGAATCCGAGTGGCACTCTGAGTTATACGAAAACTGAATATATGTTTGACGATAAAGAGCGGTAATGGTAATATTATATTAATTAAAGGTGCTACCGGTAGACGGTTAGTCCTATGTATAATTGATTAGTTAAAATAACCGCTCAACTTACCAGGCTGGGGCGGTTATTTTTGTGTCTTGGAATCATGCTTGCCAAACATGTAACCAAGACTAAAGAAAGTCGCACACAGTGCAAGCACTGCGATAAGGTCACTAATGGTGAGCATAAGCAAGTACCTCCAACAAAGATTTCTCAAAAGAGATTTCTATGATAAACAGAGGTCACAGTCCTCCGATTGAAGGACTAACCGCCTACCGTGATTACTGGTAGCACCAAAAACGATTATATCGAACATACATTCGCAAGTCAATGACAAATGGAATGATTTGTAGGGATGATATGAAAGTTGACAGAAAAATACATTATTACTGACGATTACAGTGTTGGAGGAAGAGTGAAAAAACCAAATAAACTGCAGCGTGGAGATACAATTGCTACAATTAGTCCATCTTGGGGATGTGCTGGGACCCCACGTGTGATATGGCAATACAAATTGGGATGTGAAAGACTTAAAAAATTGGGACTAAATGTGATAGCTGCACCCAATTCAATGAAAGGTACAGCGTATTTGGATCAAAACCCGCAGGCCAGGGCAGAAGATATAAACTGGGCTTTTGAAAACAAGGACGTAAAGGCCATTATCAGTAATATTGGTGGGAATGATTCAGCACGTTTATTTCCGTATTTGTCAAAAAATATTATAAAAAATAATCCAAAAATCTTTTGCGGATATTCGGATGTTATGTCATTGCATCTTTTTTGTTATAGGCTTGGACTTATGACATTTTATGGTGATAATCTGTTAACCACGATAGCAGAGAATCCCAGATGGCATCCTTATAGTGAATATTGGTTTAAGTAAACCTTTTTTGACGCTTCACCTATAGGCGAAATCTTTCCTTCAGATGAATGGTCATACGATCCTAACAAACATACTGATAAATCTTATACTAAAACGTTTATTTTAAACAAAGGTATTGGGAAAATTCAAGGGGAAGGCATAGCCAGAGGAAAACTATTTGGAGGTCACGGAGATTTAATACATATTAAAGATAGCAATGGCCAGTTTTTGGTTAGAGATGAAGACTTTATGGGTTCAATACTTTTCTTTGAAGATATACCTGAAGTTTCTGATGTTAATTATATAAAGTGTTTTTTTGATTGTTTAGGGGAAAGAGGTTATTTGCATTTGGTAAATGGAATAATAATTGGAAAAATGCGTTCTCCTAATAGTTTTAAGCCATATATAAATGCAATAAAGGAAATAGTTGCAGAAAAATATGGACTACCTAATTTACCGATATTGTATGATATGAATTTTGGGCATTCATCACCTATTTTCATATTGCCTTATGGTGCAATGGCTGAATTAGATGTTGATAATCTAAAGTTCACAATTTTGGAAAATGGAGTTATGTGAAGTTCTTTCCAGAATTGGGACTTACAAAAATTTTTCCAGATATTAGAAAGACAACATTACTAACTCCAAAGCCATGGAAACCACCAATAAAGAAATTTATTGATTACAATTAGAGTTTATCTCATAATCAAAGGAGAATACGGAAATGAAAAAAGAAGAATTTATACAATCAATGAACGATA
>CAMJFD010000006.1 GCA_946404845.1 uncultured Butyrivibrio sp.
GCATGCTAGAAGCTCCGCCTGCGGCATTAAGAACAACACGAAAAGTCTTAATTTCCGTCGATGGCGGTATGTGGACTACTCCTTGGCTCATGCGAACAGATAAATAATATATATAGATGCTTGGTGGGGGAATTGCGATGAGTGTGAAAATTTACTTTTATAATTTTTAAGAATGATTTTGATAAAAAATCTATGGTTTCGATATAAATGAAATTTCTTTTTTTATAATATGTCTTTAATTCATTAAGTATGTCGTAGCGTATTACTGTTTTTAGCAACTAATTTATAGTAGCGGGTTATAGCGGAGTTGTACGGATGGCATTTAGGATATGAAAGGAGAAGTTTCATGAGAAAGGGTAGAGGTATTCATGTGCTGGCTTTGGGGCTTGTGGCAGCACTTGCGGTTACTAATGTACCGGTGGGAGTAAGTGCAGAGGAGACAGTATCAGATATGACGAATATTGATGATAAGTATTCTAATGAGGGTTATAGTCTTGTCTGGAATGACGAATTTGAGGGTGATTCATTAAATACAAATGACTGGAATGTTGAGCAGCATGAGCCAGGATGGGTTAACTCAGAGCTGCAGAGATATACAGGTCTTGATGAAGGGAACATCGAGGTAAGAGATGGAGGACTTCATATCAGGCCACATATAACAGAACAACAGGAAACAGAGACTGAAGATGATGTTTCTGCTATAGACGAAGATTCAGTGGATATATCAGGTAATGATGTGGTGCTTAAGAATTCTGAACATGTCTCTTTTGAAGTAAATGTGGGTGATAAAGCTACATCAGAGACAATTGCACTTCAGGTTAATCTGGGCAAAATCGATGATAGTACAGAAGGAATGTCTGGTACTGTAATACAGCTGTCAAATATATCTCTTAAGGATATAGCAACAGGTGAAGAACTATTAAAAGATACGGATTTTGCTGATAATGGGAACTGGAATTGTGGAATTACAGCTCCAGCTACAGGATCTTATTCATCAGCAGATGGAATAGCTACTCTAATTGTTACAAATGCCGGAGATGCTAACTGGAACTACCAGTTACAGCAGGGCGGTATTAAATTAGAGAGCGGTCATACATACGAATTAACAGTTGATGCAACATCTACGAAAGACAGAATCGTAGAGATCAATTTACTAGATCCAGAAAATGGCTATGACTGGTATGGTGGCAGTAAAGTTATATTAACTGGAACTGGAACAGGTAATTCAAGCGCAGGACAGGATTCAGAGTTAAAAGAAATTACATCTGGACGAATTACAACTCAGGGGCTGCATGATTTCACATACGGAAGATTTGAAGCAAGAGCAAAGGTTCCAGTAGGAAAAGGTTACCTGCCAGCCTTCTGGCTGATGGCTACAGATGAAGGTCTTTATGGTCAGTGGCCTAAGTGCGGTGAAATAGACATCATGGAGGTTATGGGACAGAACACATCCAAGTCTTACCATACTATCCATTATGGATATGATTCAGGTAGCGGACACAAAGAGAATCAGGGCAATAAATATCAGAGAGAAACATCATATTCTGATGATTATCACACATTCCGTGTTGACTGGGAACCAGGCAGCATCAAGTGGTATGTGGATGATGAAGAGGTATATAGCACAAATGACTGGTATACAGGACAGGATGACGCAAGTCAGCTGACATATCCAGCTCCATTTGATCAGAACTTCTATATTATATTAAATCTTGCTGTTGGCGGCAGCTGGGTAGGATATCCTGATGACAGCGTATATGAGCATATGAATGAGGATGAGTTCCTGGTTGACTATGTTCGTGTATATCAAAAGTCAGCAGAAGAATATGAACAGATGGAACAGAATGCAAAGCGTCCAGAAGCCGCTGAGATTACATACAGAGAACCTGATGAAAATGGTAATTATGTAATAAATGGTGATTTTAGTCAGAATATCGCTATGGATGGAGCGGCAGATGCAACTAGTGACAACTGGAAGCTGCATCTAGAAAGCGACGCAGAGGGTACAGAGTATACAGTTAATGATAATAAAATTGAAATAAGACCAGCAGCAATAGGCGCGCAGCCTCATAGCATTCAGCTCAAGCAGGAGCAGATTCCTATGTATAGAGGCTGGGAATATGAACTGACATTTGATGCTGTAGCTGATGAAGACAGAAATATAGTTATAGACGTGGAAGGCCCTGACAGAGGCTGGAAACGTTATATGCAGGATACTACAGTTCCTGTAACTTGTGAGAAGAAGACTTATACATATACATTTACCATGAACGACAAGACAGATGCTAATTCATCACTTGAATTTAATCTGGGCAAACAAGATTCTACAGCGGCAGTCAGAATTTCCAATGTGCAGCTGATTCATAAATCCGGAGATGAAATAGTTGATGGCAATGAGAAGACTATCAGACCAGATGGTAACTATATTTACAATGGCGGTTTTGATCAGGGTGAAAACCGTCTGGGATACTGGAATATCAATAATAAAGAGGCTGTATCTGTAACTAACAAACAGAATACAAGAATGCTCAAGGTTGTAGCTCCAGCTGATACAAGTACAGAAAATCCTGTAATTGTAAGTCAGGGAGACCTGTCTCCAATAAATGCAGGTCAGTATGAGATGAGCCTTGAGGGTTATGTTGAAGGTGACAATACAGATGGATTAACAGTGAATATCGCTGGTCAGAGCTATGTACAGGAACTTGGAATTAACAAGGACAAGCATTCCAAAAAGATTACTGTAGAACAGAATCTTGACAGAAAAGATTCAGCTATAGAACTTATTTTTACAAAGCCAGGTACATACTACATTGATAATACATTTTTTGCAGATGATGCTCTTATCAAAAATGGTTCATTTAATGCAGGCCTGTCCGGATTTAGTCCTTATATCTATGACTCAGTTAAGGCAAGTTACGTTATAGATAATATGAACGGCAATGATAACGCCTTTGCAATAACAATTGATGATACAAAGGCGGATACTGATGATAATTCATGGTATGTTCAGCTCAATCAGGATGGAGTAAATCTTGAGAAGGGCAAAAAATACAGAATATCCTTCAAGGCAAAATCATCAATTGACAGAGTAATAAAATATTCACTTCAGGAGTTTGAAGGTAACTGGACTAACTATAGTGGCACTGGTTCTGTAGAAATTACAAATGAATGGAAGAGCTTTAGCCATGAATTTATTATGGAGAGCGAAACAGATGCTAATACAAGATTCAATATAACAATGGGTTCAGTAGATGGCATCAGAATCACTCAGAAGCATGATGTATATATTGATGATATTGAGCTTATCGAAATTGATGGATCAGAGGATAAACCATCTGATGAGAGTAATACAGGCTCATCCTCACAGGAAGATCCTAAACCAGATGATCCAAATGCAGGAAGTTCAGGTGATGATCCAAGTACAGGTGATTCCGGTAGTGCTGCCAGTTCAGAGGCATCTAATGAGAGCTCTAATACATCAACAGAAGCTACTACTGAATCTGGTTCAGCTGGAGAAGCATCAACAATAGATAATCCAGGTGAGAACGAATCTGGAGAAGGTTCTTCAGAACAGGTTGAACCACAGAAACCTGATAATGATTACGTAGTAGTTATAGTTATCAGAAGAGTTGTCAGAACTGTTGTAACAGGTATAGCAAGAGCAGTAAAGGCAGTTAGCAGATTTTTTAGATCAATATTTGGATTTTTCTAAGAAACAATTATAATCCATAAGTCCTGAAAATAGCTATACATCAGGACTTATGGACTATATTTGGTTATATATATTTAAGAAATAAGACAGAGGGATAGTGTAATGACTTCAAAGATTTATGATGCATCAAAATTTGCAGCAGTAGTTAGACGCGCGATAGCAGAAGGTATTGTACTGCTGGAAAATAACGGGAATGTACTGCCACTTACAAAAGGTACTAAAATAGCGCTTTTTGGCCGCAGTCAGTTCAATTATTACAAAAGCGGTACTGGTTCAGGCGGAATGGTTAATACCAAATATGTAACAGGAGTATATGAGGCCCTAAAGGAGGATTCCAGATATAGTCTTAATCTGGAGCTGAGAGGACTGTATGAAGAGTGGATTAAGGATAACCCATTTGATGCAGGAATAGGCTGGGCGGCAGAACCATGGTATCAGAAGGAAATGCAGATAACTAAAGAGATTGCTGCAAAGGCAGCTGAAGACTCTGATGTTGCAATTATTCTAATAGGCAGAACAGCTGGAGAAGATCAGGATAACAGTAATGCAAGGGGAAGTTATCTCTTAACTGAGGATGAAGAGGAAATGCTACAGAATGTAACAGAAGCTTTTGACAAAACTGTAGTCCTCTTAAATGTTGGAAATATCATTGATATGAAGTGGGTTAAAAAATACAATCCATCAGCTGTTGCCTATATATGGCAAGGCGGTCAGGAAGGCGGAAACGGAGTCCTGGACGTATTATCAGGTGATGTTACTCCATCTGGAAAGCTTACAGATACTATTGCGCGAGATATAGAAGATTACCCTTCCACAGCAAATTTTGGTGGTGATAAATTCAATGTCCAGCAGGAAGATATTTATGTAGGTTATAGATATTTTGAGACATTTGCGCCTGATAAAGTCATCTATCCTTTTGGTTATGGACTATCCTATACAAGTTTTGACATAGAGTTTGATTCATTTATCTATGGAAATGGCACAGCAAGAATTACAGCTATAGTTACTAATAAAGGACAGTATAAGGGACAGGAGACTCTTCAGCTATATGTATCCAAACCTCAGGGACTTCTGGGACAGCCAGCAAGAGAACTGGTAGCATTTGCCAAGACAAGTGAGCTGGAACCTGGAGATAAACAGGTAATTAGGTTTGTAGTAAGTGATTATATGATGTCTGGTTATGATGACAGTGGTATCACAGGCCATAAGAGCTGCTATGTTATGGAGAAAGGTAATTATAAGCTCTTTATAGGTTCAGATGTAAGGGACTGTTATCTTGCAGGAGAATTTAATAAGAATGCGACGGAAGTCATAGAAGAGCTGCACGAAGCACTTGCACCTGTTAAAGCATTTAAGAGAATGAAACCAAAGCCATCTATAAATGAGAATGGCACATATACAGTAAGTTATGAAGAAGCACCAGTAGCTATCGGCGAGAGAGCAGAGGATATAAGATTAAGCGAACTTCCTACAGATATTCCTGATCAGGAAAAGGGCATTAAACTTAAAGATGTGTGGTCTGGAGAAGCTGATATGGATGATTTCATCGGCCAGTTAAGCGACGAAGAGCTCATCTGTATTGTAAGAGGTGAAGGTATGAGTTCACCTAAGGTAACACCTGGATGTGGCGGAGCCTTTGGAGGAGTAACAGATGCTCTTATTGGAAGAGGTATTCCAACTGCATGCTGTACAGATGGTCCATCAGGAATACGTATGGATTCTGGCAAAAAAGCTTTTGCAATGCCTAATGGAACCTGCCTTGCATGCACATGGAATATGGAACTTACAGAAGAAATATATAAATGGGAAGGGTTGGAACTACGTAAGAATAAGATTGATGTGCTGCTTGGACCAGGTATGAATATTCACAGAAATCCTCTGAATGGACGTAACTTTGAGTACTTTAGTGAGGATCCACTTGTTACTGGCAAAAATGCTGCTGCTCAGCTTCGCGGAATGCACAAATATAATGTTACTGGTACTATTAAGCATTTTGCACTTAATACACAGGAAAAAGGAAGACATACAGTAGAGCATATAGCTTCAGAAAGAGCAATCAGAGAGATCTATTTAAAAGGATATGAGATTGCCGTTAAAGAGGCAGGCGCAGCTGCTGTAATGACTACATACGGCTCAGTTAATGGATTCTATACATCATCCAGCTATGATCTTGTGACCAGAATACTCAGACAGGAATGGGGATTTGACGGAATAGTTATGACAGACTGGTGGGCTAAGGGAGGATATGCCGGTAAAGGCGATGCTACAGATATGGCATCTATTGTAAAGGCTCAAAACGACCTATACATGGTCACATCAAGTGCTGCTGATAATACTAACAAGGATAACCTCGAGGAAGCTCTTAGAAATGGCACAGTTACAAGAGGAGAACTCCAGAGAAATGCAGCTAATATCTGCAAATTTATTATGAATAAGCCGGTATTTAACAGGTTTATAGAGATTGATAACGAACTTGATATACAGCTTGCTGCTGAAGCAGATGATGATGATGTGGAATTTGATAATATCATAGACTGTCGTATTGATGAATCAGGTAAGGCATCAGTTGATCCAGATGTTATTAATACAGGCAGAAACTGCAGCAATACTATTTCTGTAGCCTTTAAGGAAAGAGGAGATTACAAGCTCAAAATGACTGTGAGAGTAAATGCGGATAGTGAGCTTGCTCAGGTGCCTATGAGCATATTTAGAGATAAGAGTCTGATTCAAATGGCTACCCTTACAGGAGCTGATTCCGAGTGGAGAACAATCGAAGTTCCACTTGAAGGCTGTGCTCAGACATTTTTCTTAAAGCTATATTTTGCACAGGATGGAATGGAGATAAGAGATATCTCTTTTGAATTAACCAGGTCCAAAGAAGAAGAATTCAGATTAATGTTTGCTCGTATGGGTGAATGAATATAAAGGAAATACTATGATTAATAATACTGGAAAAATAGAATTTATAGATAATAAGGGTAGTTTTAAGGTTTCAAGAGCAGAGAATACAAGTTATCTGTACTATCCAATTGCTGGTGAAAAAGGTCTTAAGAGCTCAATAACTCCTAATCTTGGAGGAGACTCAATGATAGACCAGGAGACATTTGTACTTGAGCCTGTTAGCGTAGAAAATCTGCATAATAATAAGAATGCTCGCGGCTTTTGGCTATATATGGATAATGGAAATGTATGGTCTGTCACAGGTAATTCTGCAGAACAGGAGAATGATAAGTTTACTGCAGATCAGGACGATAGTCTTGTTACAGCGGGATTTATGTGGCATAAGGCACTAAGAGCCAATTTAAGGTCAAGGATAGTAGCAGAGATAACTTCTTTTGTACCAGTTGACTGTAACGTAGAAATTATGTCAGTTACTATTAAGAACATATCAAATGAGCCCAAGTCAATAGTTCCAATCGCAGCAATTCCTATATATGGACGTTCTGCTGATAATCTCCGTGACCATAGAAATGTAACTTCTATGCTGCACAGAATACGTACTACTTCCGAGGGCGTTCTTATTAAGCCTACTATGTCATTTGATGAAAAAGGTCACAGAGTAAATGATAAGACTTATTACGTGCTTGGTTTTGATGATAAGGGAAGTACACCAGAAGAATTTTTTCCAACAGTGGAATCATTTATCGGAGAAGGCGGCAGCTTCTTAAAGCCTAGAAGTGTGTACAGACAGGAATCAGGATGTCCTGCTGGAACAGAAATAGCCGGAAGAGAGGCAGTAGGCGGACTTAAATTTGAGAAGACTACTCTTGGCAGAAATGAAGAGGTTACTTATACAATACTGATTGGCGTATCAGATAACGATGCACAGATAGATGAAGTTATAAATCGATATAAGGATGCAGAAGATGTTGAAAAAGAGTTTGACAGAACCAGAAATTACTGGAGTGATAAAGTCAATGTAAGCTTCCATACTGGAGATAATAATTTTGATGAATTCATGCAGTGGGTAGCTTTTCAGCCATTTCTCAGAAGAGTTTACGGTTGCTCTTTTCTCCCATATCACGATTATGGAAGAGGTGGACGCGGATGGAGAGATTTGTGGCAGGACTGCCTTTCACTTCTCTTCATGGAGCCGGATAATGTCAGGAACATGATAGTAGCCAATTTTGGCGGCGTCAGAATGGATGGAACCAATGCTACTATAATTGGAGAAGGACTTGGTAACTTTATTGCAGACAGAAACGGAATTGCAAGAGTGTGGATGGACCATGCTTACTGGCCTTTAAAGACACTTATGTTGTATATCCAGCAGTCTGGTGACTACGAAATCCTAAAAGAAGAGGTTCCATATTTCAAGGATTCCATACTGCATAGAGGTGCTCTTATAGATAAATCCTATGAGACAGAAGGAAGCAGACAGTATATAAATGGGATTGATAAGTTAAAAGAATATAATGGATCCATAATAGAACATCTTCTAATCCAGAACATGTGCGCTTTCTATGAAGTTGGTGAACATAATGTATTAAGACTCAGGGGAGCGGACTGGAATGATGCACTTGATATGGCAGCAGAAAATGGTGAATCAGTTGCCTTTTCATATGCATATGTTGGTAATCTAAGAGAATTATCTGCCCTGTTACAGGAGTATGCTGACAGATGCAAGGTCAATACCTGCAGACTTGCTCAGGAGCTTGAGATACTTCTTAATAGCGGATCAGATTATTCTGTAGCAAAAAAGACAGATGTACTTTCAAGATATATGGAAGCTGTAGAAGGGCATCTCTCAGGAGTGGTTGTAGAAGTTAAGATATCTGATATTACAAGAAAACTTGATGAGATGGCAGGTAAATTTACAGAGCATTTATCTAATCAGGAGTGGATTACAGGTGATAAGAATCAGGGATGGTTCAACAGTTATTATGATAACAGTAAGAGAAGAGTTGAACGTTATGAAACTGAAGATAGTAAGACACGTATGATGCTGACAGGACAGGTTTTTGCCATAATGGGAGGCGTTGCTGACAAGAAGCAGATACAGAAGATTACAAAGGCTGCTGACAGATATCTATATAGAGAACAGATAGGCGGCTACAGGTTAAATACTGATTTTGGTGAATTTAAGGATGATCTTGGCCGTATGTTTGGATTTGCCTATGGCGAAAAAGAAAACGGCGCAGTATTTTCACATATGTCTGTAATGTACGCAAATGCTCTTTATCAGAGAGGATATGCAAAAGAGGGCTTTAAATCACTGAATTCTCTGTATGAAGCATCCATGAATTTTGGCGTAAGTCATATATATCCTGGAATACCAGAGTATTTTGACGCAGACGGAAGAGGTAAATATCCTTATCTTACAGGCGCAGCATCCTGGTATCTCTTAACTATGATTACAGAGGTATTTGGTGTTAAGGGAAGATCTGGTAATCTTGTGATAGCTCCAGCTCTTTTAAAGAAGCAGTTTGACGCAGATGGAAATGCATCAATAAGTCTTAACTTTGCAGATAAGAGATTTAATATAACAATTGAAAATAAGGATCTTAAGGAAGTAGGAGCTTATAATATTAAGGCTGTCAGATTAAATAATATGAGGCTATCTATAGATTCAGCAAAGTCTAAAGAATACGTTATTCCTAGAAAGACAATAACTGAACTTGATCAGGAAAATGAGATTGTCATAACGCTTGGATAAAAACAGGAAATATTATAAAAATAGGTGTATTAAAGATAAAAGAACCTGTCTCACGTTTATATGTGAGGCAGGTCTTTTTTTATTATATGTTTTAAATATTATTCCATTTCGGATGTAGAGTATTCCATTATGTCACCGGTGGTACCTTTCCACTGTGTGCCGTAGTATTTCTCACGGTACTTCTTGGGTGTAAGGCCAGTCTCTTTTTGGAATAACTGGCTGAAGTGACTCTGGGATGTAAATGCAAAATAGTTTGCTATATCAGCAAGGCTGTAATCACTGTATCTAAGGAGATTCTTGGATGCTTCGAGTTTGGCATTACGGATGTAATCACTTGTTGATACACCAACTTCTTCCTTGAATAGCCTTGAAATATAGCTTGCAGAGTTACTTGTATATTCTGCAAGGTCTTTTATCGTAATACGTTCCTTGAGATGAGAATATATGTAATTCATACATTCGGTCATAGGTCTTGAAAGACCAGCTTTCTGGCGTATTATTTTCATCTTGTAAGTATAGTCTGTTACCATTTTGTCATGCAGCTGTTCCATGACATCTACGGAATCAATATAATCAAGCTTTTGAATATAAAAATCGCTTAGTCTGTAGGATTTCTCCATTTCCATTCCGTTATCAATACATAGTCTTGAGATAATTGCCACAGATACTACAAAGTGGTATTTGAGATTCTGAAGTTCATTTATGGATAATTTACCAACTCCTGCCATATTCAGGAATTCATGTTTGAGACAATTCTCTCTAATGGCGTCTACGTCGCCAGTTGCAACCTGCTGATAGAACAGAAACTCTCTATTTTGATGACGATGTACAATAGCCTCTTCATCATCAGATACGGTGTAAGACATAAAATTCTGACTTTTCATCTAATTTTTAAAACTCCATACAATACGATAAAACAAAAATCAAAAAACAATAATAATCCGAAAAAGCATAGCATGATTTTTATATTTTATCAATGAATTTGATATAGCAAAAAAACTATAAGAAGTAATATGTTAACAGTTCACGGGACAACCGGTGAAGTAGTAAAGATTATAGTTAATGTTTTATTAGGAGGTAGAGTAATGAAAAGAAAAGTGGTAAGTCTTATACTTGCTTGCTCAATGGTAGCTGGTTTAACAGCTTGTGGCAAAGGTGCTACAGATAATGGCGGAAATGCTGGAGCAGAAGCTACAACAGAGGCAGCAGAAGAAACAGAATCATCTGATGCTACAGAAGCAGAAGAAACAACAGAATCTGCTGATACAGCAGAAGCTACAGAACTTGCACCAATCGAAAGCGATTATGTAGAGTCTGGAGAAGAAGGAAAGGTTATCAACATCTACTGCTGGAACGATGAGTTCAGACAGAGAGTAGAAGCAGTATATGATAAGGTTGATCATACATCAGATGATGGTACTATCACATATCTGACAGATGGAACAGAAATCCACTGGACAGTAAATCCTAACCAGGATGGTGTATATCAGAGCAAGCTTGATGAAGCTCTTTTAAATCAGGCAACAGCAACAGGCGATGACAAGATCGATATGTTCCTGTCAGAGACAGATTACGTTGTAAAGTATACAGATGCTGAGGCAGATGTAGCGATTCCTCTTACAGAGCTTGGTATTGATCCTGATACAGTTCTTGCTGATCAGTATAGCTTTACTAAGACAGTTGCAAGTGATGCAAATGGTGTACAGAGAGGTTCTACATGGCAGGCTTGCCCAGTTCTGTTCGTATATAGAAGAGACATTGCTCAGGACGTATTTGGAACAGATGATCCAGACGAAATCCATGCAAAGGTTGCTGACTGGGATACAATGAAGGCTTCTGGTGAAGAACTTAAGGCTAAGGGATATTATACACTTTCATCTTATGCTGATACATTCAGAGCATATGGTAACAGTATTGCAAATCCATGGGTTGAGCAGGGTAGCACAGAAATCAATGTTGATCCACAGATCATTAACTGGGTAAATGATTCTAAGGAATGGCTTGATGCTGGTCTTATCGATGCTAATATCAAGGGACAGTGGACAGATGAATGGAACAAGGCAATGGGTTCAGCATCTAACGTATTTGGATTCTTACTTCCAGCTTGGGGTATTGACTTCGTACTTAGTCCTAACTGGGATGGAGAAACAGGTGCCTGGGCTGTAACAGATGGTCCTCAGGCATTTAACTGGGGTGGTTCATTCGTACATGGCTGTGCTGGTACAGATGATCCAGAACATGTAAGAGAAATCATGCTCGCTGTAACAGCTGATAAGGACAACCTTGTACAGATTACAAGAGACTATCTTGATTTCACAAACACACAGACAGGTATGCAGGAAATTGCAGAGGATGATAGCTTTTCAGCTGAATTCCTTGGTGGTGAGAACCCATTCAAATATTTCCAGCCTGCAGCTTCATCAATTGAGATGACAACTCTTTCTCCATATGATCAGGGATGTGTAGAACTTGTACAGAATGCATTCAGTGATTATCTGCAGGGACAGATTGATTTCGAAACAGCAAAGGCTAATTTCGAAACAGCTATTAAAGAAAGATATCCAGAAATTACAGCAGTTAACTGGCCAGAATAAATAGATTTCTAGATTTTTGTGGCATCCCTGATCCTTGCAGGGATTGCCACACTTATCTATATCTGCCAGATGATTTATAAGGAGAGTTAAATTTTATGAAAAAAGCAAAGAGTATAAGCCGCGCTAAGTGGGGATATATATTCATACTACCTTTCTTCGTGACTTATTTTATTTTTTCATTTATTCCACTTGTGGACACGATAAGGTATAGCTTTTTTGAATATTACCGCTCAGGTCTGCGTGTTGTTGGACCTAATTTTGTAGGATTTGATAACTATATAAGCGTTATGGGTAAGGATTTCTTTGATTATCTTGGAAATACCTTTATTCTATGGATGCTTGGCTTTATTCCACAGATTGTCATTGCGTTATTACTTGCTTCATGGTTCGTTGACGTAAGACTTAAGATCCATGGAGAGCAGTTCTTCAAAGTAGTTATATATTTGCCAAATCTGATCATGGCTTCAGCTTTTGCTATGTTATTTTTCACAATGTTTTCTACATCTGGACCAATTAATAACATACTGATCTCGCTAGGTTTATCTGATTCAGCAATTGATTTTATGGGAACACCAACAGGTACAAGGCTTTTGGTTGCACTTATGAACTTCCTCATGTGGTTTGGTAATACAACTATAATGCTTATGGCAGCTATAATGGGTATCAGCCCTGATATCTTTGAGGCAGCATCAATTGATGGAACTACACCTAGACAGACATTTTTTCATATTACACTGCCTTTGATCAGACCAATTCTGACATATACACTTATTACTTCACTTATTGGTGGATTACAGATGTTCGATGTACCACAGATTCTGACTAACGGCCAGGGTAACCCTAACCGTACAAGTTATACACTTATCATGTGGCTCAACAATTTACTACGTGCTCCTGATTACGGAAGAGCAGGTGCCCTTTCAGTTTATCTGTTCATAGTTAGTGGTATTTTGTGCCTCGTCGTATACAGAATGGTAAATGGTAATGATGACTATTCATCCAAGAAATCTCGTAAGAAAAAAGGTAAGGTGAAGTAAATGGTTAGAAATGATTTTGGCAAAATGGCAAGAAGTTTCATAGTGCATATGGTTCTGATCATTCTTGCATTTATGTGCTTGTTCTTTTTTTACATACTAATTATAAATTCAACACATTCACATGCTGAGCTGCAGAAAGGATTCAGTGCAGTTCCAGGTAGTAGTGCGTTGACTAATTTCAAAGCTGTTGCAAATGATGGAACATTCCCAATGGTACGAGGTATCATGAACAGCATTGTAGTTTCATCACTTTGCGCACTGTTATGTACATACTTTTCAGCTCTTACAGCTTATGGACTGTATGTATATGATTTTAAGTTAAAAAAAGCAGCTTTTACTTTTATCATGGTCATACTTGTAATGCCAACACAGGTAACAGCATTAGGTTTTCTACGATTGATAACAAATATGGGTCTATATGATACTTTAATCCCTCTGATCCTACCATCTATCGCTAGTCCGGCTGTATTCTACTTTATGTACAGTTACTTACAGTCAAACCTTCAGTTGTCTCTTGTGGAAGCTTCAAGAATAGATGGTTGTAGTGAGTTTAGAACCTTTAATACAATTATTTTTCCAATAATGAAGCCTGCGATAGCGGTACAGGCCATATTCACTTTCGTAGGTTCATGGAATAACTACTTCGTACCAGCTCTGATAATTCAGTCCAAGGACAAGGCAACAGTTCCGATCCTGATTGCAACGCTCCGTGGCGCTGATTATATGAACTTTGATATGGGTAAGGTTTATATGATGATTACAGTAGCTATCGTACCTATAATAATTGCATATCTGTTCTTATCTAAATTCATTATTGCCGGCGTTGCTCTTGGCGGCGTCAAGGAATAATAAATAAAATGTCTGACTACCTTCCTCTTACAGACATGAAGTGAATTATTCTGAATCAAAAATGGACTTGCATCGTGATCAGTGCGGGTCCTTTTTTTGTTAAAAAAAATGCCCTCAGCACTTTAAGGATGCTGAGGGCTATATGCTCTATTAAAAATTATTCTGAAACAGCTTTTAGGTTTTTCTTTTCAACTACGAGGAAGAGACGGTCTGTTTCCTTAAGCTTCTGGTCTGGATCAATAGTAAAGTCTGTCTTGTCACCATCATTAATTCCAAGAACATTTATACCGTGTTTTTTTCTGAGTTGTAATTCTTTTAGGCTGTGACCTACCCAGTGCTTCTTAGGTGTGAGCTCTACGATGGCTGCGTCGTCAGTCAGGTCAAAAAATTCTATGAAATTACTAGACATGATGCTTCTAGCTATGCTTTCACCAAATTCCTTTTCTGGCTGGATGATCTGGTCAGCGCCAAGTCTTAGCAGCACTTCTTTCATGCGTTCATCTTTGGCTTTTGCAATTATTCTTGGAACCTTCAGCTCTTTAGATATCATTACGCTCATGATGCTGGCTTCAAGATTCATAGACATGGCTACAATTACGATGTCCATATTACTGAGGCCTAGGTTCTTAAGAGTATTAGGATCTGTAAGGTCTCCAACGATAGCATACGTTACTTTATCTGAGAACTGATTAACGAGTTCTTCATTCTGATCTGCAACCAAAACTTCAACACCTTCTGCTGAAAGGTATTCGGCTACACTTTTTCCAAGTTTACTAAGTCCGAGGACTGCAACTGATTTAGACATATTTTTTCCTCCAATAATGGTTATCCGATAATATAATGCCCTTTGGCATAGTTAATGTCGTTCTTGTCTGGCCTGTTAACTGTAAAGAACAGAGCCATTGATATAGGACCGATTCTGCCCAGAAACATCGAGAATATGACGATGAGCCTTCCTGTCGCATTTAGCGTAGGCGTAAGAGCAAGGGAGAGTCCGACAGTACCGGTTGCACTTATTATTTCATAAGCTGCTGCGAGAGCACGTACATGTGAGTTTGCAATTAGCATTACAGTAAACAGGAATGATACGCAAACGCTTACTGTTACGATAGCGGAAGCCTTGTTGATCATTTCATGGCTGACACTACGGCTGAATATAACAACTTCATCACGACCTCTTATATAGGATACAGCATTTAAGACGATCATGAACATTGTAACAGTCTTGACGCCGCCTGCAGTACCGACTGGAGATCCACCTATGAACATGTAGATAAGACCTACAATACAGGATGATGAATTAAGTGATTCCTGTGGAATAGTGGCAAATCCTGCTGTTCTTAAGGTAATAGACTGGAACAGGCTGGCCATTATTTTATTTCCAATTGACATATTGCCGATTGTTGCTGGGTTATTGTATTCAAGAATCAGTATCAAGAGTGCTCCAGATATTATCAGGACTATTGTGATATTGATAACAAGTCTTGAATGCTCATTTAGTTTTTTATACAGGCTAAATGGGTTTATGATTTTTGTGGACCAAAGCTTTTTGGCTGTATTAATCACATCGAACCAGACTACATAACCGATACCACCTACTACAATAAGAGTCATGGTGATTACATTTATAGGTATGTTAGTCTGATAATTTATAAGTGAATTAGGACCTATTATATCCATTCCAGCATTACAGAATGCGGATACTGCATTGAATAATGATATTCCAAGTCCTTTTATAATGCCGAACTGTGGAATAAATATGATTGAATAGAGAACTGCTCCAACTCCTTCTACTATGAGGGTTCCATAGATAACTTTTTTCATAAATACTATGAGGCCTTGAATTGAATCAAGGTTGTAGTATTCCTGTACGAGCAGACGGAGCTTTAGAGAAAATCTCTTGTGCATCATCAGCATTGTAATTGAATAGAATGTTATAACGCCGAAACCTCCGATCTGTATCAGAATCAGGATTATGATCTTGCCCAGTATAGTCCAGTGTGAATAGGTATCGACAACGACGAGACCTGTAACGCAGATGGATGTTGTTGATGTAAACAGGGCTGTCAGGAAGGATGTTTCCTCGCCCTTTACTGTACAAAATGGAATCTTTAACAGAAGTGCGCCAATAAAGATCACGCCTAAGAATCCTAATAATATTATCTGAATAGGAGTAAGTTTTATCTTAAATTTTTTTCCCATACCGTTTCCTCAAAATTATGCAATGTAGCAAGTAAATTGGCCATATGGCCGCAATGCTTATCTATTATATCAAAAGTGCGGCGGTAATACTAGAAAAGTCGGGAAATATAAGGTAATTGTAAGGTTGGAAGCTTAGGCTTTATCTAGCATGTTCTTATTTATTCCATTGTGACCCCGCTTCCAAATTTGGAGTTAATAGATGTCCTCTTCTTGTAATCTCTTGGAGAGCAGCCGTTGTACAGCTTGAAAACATCCTTAAAATAGTTGCTACTGTTGAATCCACAGGCAAGTGCTATCTTGGTTATTGAGTCGTCGGTTGTACGCAACATGTTCATTGCGTTACGCATGCGAACGTTATTGAGGTATACCTTGAAAGTGAATCCCGTCACCTTGTGGAATTTATATGAAAAATAAGCCGGCGTGAGCATCAGGTCAGAAGCTATGTCTTCAAGCGTTAGTGGTTTATTGTATTGTGTATCTATTATGTGCACAGCTTTTTCAATATTTATATCTATTATTTTTTCTGGAATGTATACGTCTTGCGCGATTGTTCCAAAGGAAGCAATGAGCGTCATGAGCTCGCATATATAAAGGGATTCCATTACATCACTATATTTTCCAGGATGAGTCTGCTCATGAGATATTTTACGCAACATTTCTTCAAGTCTTGAGTGACTAGATTTGTTCATGGTTATCTTATTTGGTTTTGATATGTATTCAGTTATAGCTGGAATTTTTTTGTAAAAGTAATCTGGAATAATTTCAGGCTCAGCGAATACAACAACTCTTTCTGAAACGTCACGGCCATTGTAACTTGTGGAATGCCTTACTTCTGGCGGAATGATGATAAGGTCTCCGGCACTGACTGAAACATAGGAGTCATTTATTATATAGGTACATTGTCCTTTTTTGAGGTAATAGATTTCAATGGCAGAGTGGGTATGCTGATAAGGCATATAAAAAGAAGGTACCCTTGCCATCGTTTCGATATAAACACCCGATTCACTGATATTTTTAGAACTTAATTCGTTATTATCTCCATTAGACATTGTCTGTCTTTCCTTTCCGTATGCAAAATGCACAACTTTAATATGGAGATTACGACCACCTTCCAAGTGCAATCTAAAAAAATCAGTAGTTTATTCACTGAACAATAAATATTTTAGTATTTTTACGTTTGCGATGCAACTATACTTTATATCATCGAAAGGGAAAAGTTATAAGTAATTGAAACGCGTTTCCAGTAATCAGAGAAGGTTTTGAAGGGAGAGAATTTAATATGAAAAAAAGAATTCTAGCAACACTATTATCTGTAACTATGGCTGCATCTCTTATGGCGTGCGGTTCTGAAAGTACTAATGAAAGTGCTGGAGATACAGAGACAGCTACTGAAACAGAGGCAGAAGTTTCTGAGGATACGACTGAATCAGAAACTGAAGCTACAGAAGAAGCATCAACAGAGGAAACTGAATCAGCAGAAGATACAGAAGCAGCTACTGATGAGGAGCCTATAACTCTTAGAATGGCTTGGTGGGGTTCACAGGACAGACATGATAAGACAATTGCAGCGATTGAACTTTATGAGTCACTTCATCCAAATATTACCTTTGAATATGAATATTATTCATTTGACGACTATTTTACCAAGTTAAAAACACTTGTTGCATCAGACGAAGTTTGGGATGTATTCCAGCTCGGCGGCAATTTCCCAATGTATCTTGATAAGATTCATCCACTTGATGAGTACATCGAATCTGGCATCGTAGATGTTTCCAAGATTTCAGAGGCTAATCTTAAGACGACTCAGCAGACAGACGGAACTCAGCTCGGTCTTACAAATGGTATCAATACTTATGGTATCGCTTATGACCCAGCAATGTTCGAGGAAGCTGGAGTTGAACTTCCTACAGATACTTGGACATGGGATGATTATCAGGCAGCAGCGGATACAATTCATGAAAAGCTTGATATATTTGGGTCTTCCACATTCCTCACATCAGATTTCATCGCCGGCTGCTCAACATACATTGGACAGCAGGGAGAGCTTGGACAGTACGGATTCTTTAATCTGGACCTTACAGGAATGGGATTTGATGATCCACAGATGCTGACTAAGTTCATCCAGATGAGAGCTGACATGATCAATAATGGTTCATATCCAGATGCAGGTGCTTCTGCAGAGGTTACTAATATTGAGAATGACTTCCTTGTAACAGGCGAAGCTGCAATGACATGGGTTGCTGTTAACCAGTTCCCAACAATTTATGATGTATGTGCTGAACAGGGCAGAACACTTGCTCTTGCTCCAGTTCCAAGAGTAACAGAAGATGGTAACTCAGGTGCAATGATTCAGTCATCACAGATGCTCTGTGTTTCAGAGGATTCTGAGGCAAAAGAAGCTGCTGCAGCATTTATCAGCTGGTTTGAAAATGACATTGATTGTAACAACATCCTGCAGGCAGAAAGAGGTATTCCAGCTAATGAGGACGTACGTGCAGCCCTTAAGGAATCAGCAACAGATGGTCAGCAGATCATGTATGACTTTGTTGATTATATTAGTTCACTTCCAACACCAGAAGAAATCAATGTTCTGTCACCAGACGGACAGGATCAGGTTCAGGATAACTATCTGAACTATATCCAGCAGGTAGTTTCTGGGGAAATTACAGCTGAGGAGGCTGCAGAGAAGACATACTCTGATGCCGAGGCTATTTTTGAATGATAATTAAGAATAATTAAGAGTAATAATTATTCCTGATTATATTTTGTTTCAGACCTTTTTTATAAAGGGATGTATGAACTCTTTAATCACATTTTGGATCCGGGTCGGCACATTATGAGCCGGCCCGAATCCTTTAAAAGGGTATTTTGCGACAACTATATACTTAAATCAAGATCTTAGGAGGATGTCAGATGTTTGGTGGTTCTTCAGATAAGAAGACAACTGGGGGAAAATTCATCTATAGAGAAGAAGTAGTGGGACACGTTTTTGCTCTGCCTTTTATATTTGGATTCGTTTGCTTTTCGCTAATTCCAATTGTTTTGTCTTTGTATTATTCATTTACAGATTATTCACTAGGAACTAAACAGGCCGAACTTATAGGCTTTAAGAACTTTATAAATCTGTTTCAGGATGAGGTATTTGGTAAATCAATCCTGAAAACACTGCAGTATGTTCTCATCTCTGTTCCTTGCAAGCTCGCATTTGCGCTTCTTGTAGCGTTCCTGCTGACTCGTAAGAGCAAGATGGTAACACTTTACAGATCTCTTTATTATGTACCATCACTTGTTGGTGGTAGCGTAGCTGTAGCTCTTGTATGGAAACAGCTTTTTGCAAGAAAGGGACTTTTTAATACAGTTGCCAAGTCTCTTGGACTTGCCACTATCAACTGGTTTGGTGATGAAAAACTTGCTATTTATCCACTGGTTCTGATGGCGGTATGGCAGTTTGGTTCATCCATGATCATTTTTGCCGCAGGATTAAAGGAAATTCCATCGTCTTACTATGAAGCTGCGGATATTGACGGTTTAAGCGGCTTACAGAAATTCTTCTATATTACACTTCCATGTCTGTCTCCAATTATCCTGTACAACCTGGTAATGCAGACAATATCAGCGTTTATGACATTTACACAGGCGTTCATAATAACAGCAGGTGGTCCTAATAATGGAACAATGCTGTATGCGCTCAATGTCTACAATCAGGCATTCAAATACAACAGAATGGGCTATGCCTGCGCGATGAGCTGGGTAATGCTGGTGGTTATGAGTCTTATAACTCTTGCAATATTCAAATCATCTAAGTTCTGGGTATTTAGTGAATCAGAATCATAAGGGAGACCTGCCATGAGAGAAAAAAAGTTAGCTAGAAAAATCACGTATCATACGTTTGTAATATTATTTGGAATCGTAATGATCTATCCGGTTCTCTGGATGATAAGCGGTTCATTCAAGGATAATGCAGATATATTAAGAGGTACACTGAGCCTCATTCCTACAAAAGCAAAGCTTGATAACTACGCAAATGGATGGAGAGGATTCGGCGGAACAACATTTGCAACCTTTTTTAAGAACTCATTACTCATAACAACAATTGCAACATTCGGAACAGTGCTAAGCTCCTCGCTTGTAGCATATTCGCTGTCCAGAATCAGATTCAGGGGCAGAAAGCTCTGGTTTACATGCATGATAGCAACAATGATGCTGCCATCACAGGTAATCATAATTCCACAGTATCTGATTTACTACAGACTAGGACTTGTACCAGGTTATGTTCCACTTATCCTGCCTTACTTCTGCGGACAGCCTTTTTTCATCTATCAGATGATGCAGTTCATGCAGGGTATTCCGAGAGAGCTGGACGAAGCAGCCAAGATCGACGGATGTAGTAAATATAGAATATATTCAACAATTATTTTGCCATTATTAAAGCCATCAATAGTAACAACAGTTATCATTCAGTTCTACTGGAAATGGGATGATTACATGGGTCCACTTCTGTATTTATCACGCCCAGCATCCTACACAGCATCAATTGCAATCAAGCTGTTTGCGGATTCAGCATCTGTAACTGACTATGGCGCAATGTTTGCAATGTCTACATTGTCACTGGTTCCAGTATTCCTGATATTCTTGTTCTTTAACAGATATCTGGTTGAAGGTATTGGTACAAGCGGACTTAAGGGGTGAGGTATTTAATGGCTAAGATACAGAATCCAATACTTAGGGGATTTTGCCCAGATCCAAGTATTATCAGGAGCGGCGAGGATTATTATATTGCGACTTCTACGTTTGAGTGGCTGCCTGGAGTCAGGATACATCATTCCAGAGACCTTGTGAACTGGGAGCAGATTCCGTCTCCTCTATGCAGAAAGAGTCAGATTGATTTGACAGGTGTTCCTAATAGCGGCGGCGTGTGGGCACCTTGTCTTTCCTATGACGGAGAGTGGTATTACCTTGTATACACCAAGGTTACTACTAAGAAGGGCAGGTTTTATAACACTCACAATTATGTGATTAGGACAAGAGATATTTATGGTGAGTGGTCAGATCCTGTTTATCTTAATAGTGTAGGCTTTGATCCATCTCTTTTTCATGATAATGATGGACGTAAATATCTGATAAATATGGTTAATGGATTTAAGGGGGTTCTGGTTCAGGAGTATGATGCAGAGTGCGGAAGGCTTGTAGGCGAGCAGCGCAAGGTATATGAAGGCTCCGGAATTGGATGTACCGAAGGCCCTCATATGTATCATATTGGCGATTACTATTACATAATCTGCGCCGAAGGCGGCACTGGCTATGATCACTGCGTTACTATGGCACGTTCAAAGAGTATTTGGGGACCCTTTGAAACTGCACCGGAGAATCCGATACTGAGTGCAGATGCTGATAATGAATCCTGTGAAAATGAGCATTCTGCTGCGGATGATATGTTACAAAGAGCCAGGGGCAGTGGTGTTAGATGTTGCAGTCTTCAGAAATGCGGGCATGCTGACATTGTCGAAGGCACTGATGGCACGTGGTATATGGTCTACTTATGCTCCAGGGCAAGTGCTGATCACAACAGTCTCCTTGGAAGAGAGACAGCTATTCAGAAGATGATCTGGAAGGATGGCTGGCTTCAGACTGAGAAAGGTGACGGGAAGCCTGTAAGTGAGTGGGAGATTGAGAATGTAAATGAGAAGAAAATAGAGGATGAGGTAGGTAAGTGTAGGGGGCAGACCCATGATTTTGGAAATGGCTTGGGTTCTGTAATAGTTAATGGACGTAGAGTTACTACTTTTGTGGATACTTTTGATGGCGATGATTATTGCAGCAGCATAAGTAATTGTGTAGATGATAATTGCGAAGGTAGTAAACGACTGAATGTTGTCTATGATAGCCTGAGGAATTCTTATGAAGAATTCTGTGATCTTATTATTAGAAAAGGGTTCCTAAGAATGCGAGGTCAGGAGTCGCTTAATTCCTGGTTTAACGTATCGTTACTTGCTGTAAGGCAGATGGAGATGAACATGGAAGCCGAGACGATTATGGACTTTACGCCTGAGTGTGAGGAGCAACTTGCCGGGATCGCTTATGTATATGACTCTATGAACTTTTTTATATTGGGTAAGACTCTTAATTCATGCGGCCAGCAGCAACTTATTATATTACAAAGTGACATGGGTGAGATTACGGATTTAATTGAACCTATCGTATTAAGTGATGAAGATGCAGAGTCGATGATACGGCTTATTATTAGGAATAATGAGGCTTTTGAAGTTTCTTTTGCATATAGTATTTGTAGGGAAGATGGCTGTAAAGATAGTGAAGAAAGCTGTGAAGTTAGTGAAGACAGTGAGGGAAGTGAAGCTACTGATGGCTGTGAAGATGTGGATTTGAATATGGACGATGCGGATGAGGTGAAGATACAACAAGTTGCGACCAGCCGCATATTAACTGATGAGCACTGCCGCGGATTTACTGGCGCCCAGGTGGGTATGTATGTACATGATATGGCGCTAATGCGTAAGTGTGCGGACTTTGATGGATTTAGGGTTAGGTTTTGGGAGTAGATCTGTTTTTGGCATAGAATAGTTTTTTGGATGAGAATAGGTGTTGATATTAGTGAAGCCTATGGCTATGCTATGGATATTCTATTATTGTGTGTGGATAATCTATTGTTAGTGCAGCTTAGAACAGTAGATGTAGGACCAAAGTGCATGAAATATGGGAAATGACCTGACATTTAAGGAACTTGAAGCAAGAAATGTAGGGCCAAAATTTCTGAAATGAGGAAATGACCTGACATTTGAAGAGCTAAAAGCAAGAAATGTAGGGCCAAAATTTCTAAAATGAGGAAATGACCTGACATTTAAAGAACTTGAAGCAAGAAGTGTAGGGCCAAAATTTCTGAAATGAGGAAATGACCTGACATTTAAAGAACTTGAAGTAAGAAATGTAGGGCCAAAGCGCATGAAATAAAGGATATGTTCCTACAAATAGACAATCTCTAAAAAAACATCTAATTAAGGACTAATAACCAATAAAATATAAGAAGTAATAGTAATCCAAATATAAGAAATAATAATAACCAAAACATAAGAAATAATAATAACCAAAACATAAGAAATAATAATCAACAAAGCATTAGAATCAATATTAAACTGAAAGCAAAAAAAGAAACAAGCAAAAAAGAAACAAGCAAAAAAGAAACAAGCAAAAAAGAAACAAGCAAAAAAAGAAACAAGCAAAAAAGAAACAAGTAAAAAACAAACAAGTAAAAAACAAATAAGTAATAAGCAACAAACAAGCAAGAAACAAAAGTTAAAAGTAAAAACATAATAAATATAAAACATAATAAATAGAAAACAATAAGGATTAACCATGTTAGATAGTTATGAAGTTGGAGTTAAATTTGAAACTGAAAATAAGCTAATCCAGAAGCTGATGGATTCGGCGGCGGAGAAGTCTCTTAGTAATATCAAGATGTTCGGAGATGTAAAGGTTCTGGTCGAGGGTGGAGGATATGAGAAGATATGGCTTGAGACGCAGCCTATGGGCGGTGCAATGTATGGTAAGAGAGATCTGGAAATTGCACAGAATAACTGTCTCATGTTCATGCAACATCAGAGACAGGATGGCAGAATTCCAGGAAGCATAGCACTTATAGACGGAGTCGTAACGCCGCAGTTCAACAAGTTTCAGGGATTTTGTTTTGCGGATCCTGCGCTGGATGTATATTACATGCTGGGCGAAGATCATGAATTTCTAGAGCAGTTATATGAATGCCTTGAGAAATTTGATACATATCTTTGGAAAGTCAGAGATAGTGATGGTGATGGATGTCTTGAAACCTGGTGCAAGTATGACACAGGCGAAGATAATGCCGAGAGATATATGGATGCCCCAAATGACTGGACAAGTGATGCCCCCCCAAAAGGCTACAAGGCAGTACCTATAGCATCTATGGATGTAATGAGCTACTCTTATAGTTGTAGAGATACGCTATCTACTATAAGCCACATTATGGGTAAGCCTGAAATGGGCATCAAATGGCTGCTTAGAGCACAGGAAGTATCAGATAAAATTAGAAATTATCTGTGGGACAATAATAGAAATGCTCTTTTTGACAGGGATTGCAACCATAATATTATGCCGATCCTTACGCATAATACACTTCGAGCTATGTATTGGAAGAGCATATCAGGTCATATGGCTAATAGATTTGTAAGGTTTCATCTACTTAATCCAGAAGAATTCTGGACTAATATGCCATTACCTTCGGTAGCTGTCAACGATCCATTGTTTAGAAATGTGACGACTAATAACTGGAGCGGTCAGGCAGAGGCACTTACTTATCAGCGAGTTATCAGAGCACTTGAGAATTATGGCTATGAGAGATATATCCCATATTTGGGCAAAAAACTGTTTGACGCTATCGGTGATAAATGCAGATTTGTACAGCAGTATGACCCATTTACAATGGAGCCTTCAATAGTAAGTCTTGAAGGAGAACAGGATGGATACGGTCCAGCAATGCTATCAGTTATGGAGTATGTGTCTAGGATGTATGGTGTACATATTGATAGAAAGCGCATTATATGGGGCGCTTATGGCGATTACAAATCAAGCTATACACAGTTATGGAATGGACACAAATATAGGATGGAAAATAACAAGGACAAAGCAATGGGGTTTATTGATGACGTCGAGCTTTTTACCTGTGACAGAAATAGCAGGGTGGTCACTGACCTTGAAGGAAATGTTAAGACGATTACCAAATTTGAATAAAAAAGTTCTTGTGGGAGGTACAGATGGTATTTGATATTACTAGTTATGGAGCAATTCCGGACGGAATTACAAATAATTCAGCAGCTATCCAGAAGGCAATAGATGAGTGCAGCGTAAATGGGGGACGAGTTGTGATTCCAGCAGGAAGGTTTCTGTCTGGCAGCATACGACTCAGATCCAATGTTGACTTGCATCTGGAGAGCGGCGCGGAACTGATTTCTAGTGTGAATCAGGATGATATGATTGATTTTTCCAAGGATTTTGAGGATGACAATGAGGATACAGGATGGGAAGGCGGATGCTTCATCTTTGCTGCACATGAGCAAAACGTGTCTATTACAGGTTATGGCAAGATTGATGGACAGGGCAGAATGTCATTCTATGATGATGATTCTGACTCAGGCTACGGAGAGTGTCCGCTGGCTATAAAGGGATTTAGACCGAGGATGAGCTTTCTGGAGGATATCGATAACCTGACAATTAGCGATGTCACTTTTTACGATGCGGCATATTGGACAGTTCATATGGCAGGGTGCAAAAATGTTCTCATCGAAAATATCAGAATTCTCAATAACGACAGGGCACCGAACAATGATGGTATCGATCCGGATTCATGCAAAAATGTCATCATCAGAGGATGCATCATCGAAGGAGGTGATGATTCTGTTGTCTTAAAGGCAACAGGGCCGATGAGCAGGAAATACGGTGACTGCGAGAATATCGTAATCTCAGATTGTATTATGAAATCCCGTTCATGTGCACTTAAGATTGGAACGGAGACACATGGAAATATTCATCATGTAATTCTGGCAGACTGTATATTAAAAGACTGTAACAGGGGATTTGGTATCTGGTCAAGAGATGGTGGTGAGATTCACGACATTACGATACACAACATTCAGGGTAATACCAGACGTTACTCCAATTGCACAACGAGAGATACCGGGATACATATCTGGTGGGGCAAAGGAGATCCTGTTTATATTTCAGCAACTAAGCGAGAAGGCGTCGACAGGGTTCCTGGCAGAATCTACAATATTGGTCTTGAAAATCTGCAGCTAATATCTGAAGGTATGATCGTGATTGCAGGTGAGGAATATAGCAGAATTCAAAATGTCAGCATTAAGAATTCGAGAATTGTCTATAAAAAGCAGAGTCCACATGACGTTACATTTATAGATGAGATGCCATCTGCAAGGGGCTGCTATCATCACATACCAGGATATGCCTATATTAGATGTGCAGATGACGTGGATATTGACTTTGATAAATGTTTTGAAATCGATGAGAGTATGGGTGAAGTATTTATAACAGAAGTATTTGAAGAATGACCCTAGGGGACTGGACGTGGTTCAAAAAGTGAACCACGTCCCCCACCTTGCCCGGTCGTTTTTCCATAGTATCACCGATGATACTAAGTACATATAATCTGCGTACTTGTTTTATAATATATATGTTGGTAGTGTATTTTTGTAATACTTAATGTCAGTAATATATGACTTTTTGTTACTTCGATTAAAAGGTCATGATCGTTTCTGATTTACAATTAAACATATATAATATCGAGGTGATAGACAATGGATTTATTTGAATATATGGCAGAGAATAAAAAGGAAAAAGAATCGCCGTTAGCTGCAAGGCTTCGACCACAGACTCTTGAAGAGGTTGTGGGACAAGAAGACATAATTGGCAAGAACAAGTTATTGTACAGGGCAATTAAGGCGGACCGTCTGAGCTCAATCATTTTTTACGGACCGCCAGGAGTAGGTAAGACAACACTTGCCAAGGTTATAGCCAATACAACCGCGGCTGATTTTCATCAGGTAAACGCGACCATTGCGGGCAAAAAAGATATGGAAGAGGTTGTAGAAAAAGCCAAGAGTAACCTTGGTGGATATGGGAGAAAGACTATTCTCTTCATAGACGAGATTCATCGTTTCAACAAAGCGCAGCAGGATTTCTTATTGCCTTATGTTGAGGATGGAACGATTATTCTTATAGGAGCGACAACGGAGAACCCATATTTTGAAGTAAACGGAGCCCTTATATCAAGGTCTAGAATTTTTGAACTGAAGCCTTTATCTAAGGACAATATCTTAACTCTCATACATAGGGCGTTTGAATCTGACAGGGGAATTAAATCCTTTAATGCACAGATTACTGACGATGCGGCAGAGTTCCTTGCTGATATAGCTGATGGTGATGCAAGAGCGGCACTTAACGCAATTGAACTGGCTGCACTTACAACTGAACCTTCTGAAGACGGAATTATTCATGTCGACCTGGAAGTTGCAGAGCAGTGCATTCAGAAAAAAGCTATAAGATATGACAAGACTGGTGATAATCATTACGATACGATTGCTGCATTTATAGAATCGATGTGCGGATCAGACCCTGATGCTGCACTATATTATTTAGGACGTATGCTGGCAGCTGGTGAAGATGTTAAATATATAGCCAGACGCATGCTGGTGGCTGCATCAGAAGAAGTTGGAAATGCTGATCCGATGGCTATTTGTGTTGCAGCATCTGCTGCAATTGGAGTTGAACGAGTTGGTATGCCAGAAGGTAGAATAATACTGGCTCAAGCGGCTGCATATATAGCCTCTGCGCCTAAATCAAATGCTTCATATCTTGGTATAGAAAAAGTCCTAAAGACTGTAAGAGAAACAGGTAATCTACCAATTCCACCTTATTTGCAGGATTCATCTTATAAGGGAGCAGCCAAGCTTGGACGCGGAGTAGGATATAAATATGCTCATAATTATCCAAATCATTGGGTTGAACAACAGTATCTGCCTGATCAGATCAAAGCTGAGAGATTCTATGAACCTAATGATATAGGTCATGAAAAGGATATAAAAGAGTATTTTCGCAGCATAGGCAAAGATCCAGAACGCTATTCATATATAGATCCGTCAGAAAGTGGAAGACCTGAGAAACCATGGGAACATAATTAACACCAATTAAGCAGTAAGCATATTAAATATGATATGCTTACTGCTCTTTTGCTATGCAAATATTTTATTAAGTAAAAATGCATTCGCGCGAAGTGAAGATGCTGCAAAAATGCAGCTGCACTCGGCGCGAGAATATCGCTAGCGATATTCTTTGTTCATGCTATAGATGATATTGCTCCTAATATTCTAAGTAAGTGAATCATTTATTCGTAGTATAACGTAAGTCCCCATACCTTGAGTACTTCGGTAGGACAGACCATAATTTGTACCATAATACAGCTGGATACGTTTATTGACATTTTGAACGCCATAGCCCTTACTGTCTTTATTAAGTACATCTGCACATTCTTCTTCAGACATTCCGCGCCCATTATCCATAATTTTGAAAACTATATCTTTATCATCTCTATAGCAGGATATAGATAGTGTGGCTTGGCCAGGTGTTTCTTTATGATCAAGTCCGTGCACAATTGCATTTTCTGCGAGAGGCTGCAGCACCAGATTAGGAATCTTATATTCAAGCAGGGATTCATCTATATCATAATTAACTTCAAAAGATTGTGAATGCATCATTTGCTGAATAGATATATAGGACTGAGTATTATCAATCTCTTTGGCTATGGTTGTTATCTGCTGACCTTTATTGAGCATCGTTCTGTAGAAAGTTGACAGATATCTGACCATTAAACTTATATCTTTTTGACCAGCTAGTAGGGCCTTACTGTTTATAAGAGAAAGGCTGTTATATAGAAAATGTGGATTGATCTTTGACTGTAAGAGCTCAATTTCATATTGTTGCTGACGTATCTCGCCTAACAGAACTTCGTTGATTAGATTATTAATCGTGTGCACCATCTTTTGAAAAGAAGTTATAAGGTGTCCGACTTCGTCGTGACTATCTGAACTTATATCAATATTATAATTTCCCTGTTCTATCTGATCTATGTTATCAGAAAGTTTGATAATAGGTGTTACTATCACTTTGGATAAAAGTCTGCTTGCCAAAAGCGTCAGAATAATACATAGAATAATCATCCCTATGACGATATATGCAATGTTCTGAAGGGCAACGAGAACCACTTTGGTTGGACGATATATACATACCTTCCAGTCAATATGTTCAAGGCTGTATGTGTCAGAAATATAATCACCAGACGGCGAAGCTAACAGATAAGATGCTGATTCCGCAGTAGATACGGAAGGCATACAGTTGTATTCGTATATAATACTGTTGCCCGGACCATAGATAAAAAAGCTATAGTCGTTAGAAAACAGGCATGTTGTAGAATTAAAAAATGTATCAAGGTTAATATTCATGCAGATAATGCTGGTTTTGGGCGAATATTGGTAATACATTTTGCAGATGAGCTGTAATGACTTATCTGCTTCTGAATAGTAAAAAAGTGGAGAAGTACTTTCAGAAGCTATCGTATACCATTCATATTGTTCGCATTCATCTAAAGGTCTAAGTGAATCACCATGAGGGTATATGTCTACATCAGTGAAAATAGTAATTGATTGAATATCAGTGTTTAGAGATCGCATAGTCAGAAACATAGGATCTATTATGTCATTATAAGTCAGATACATCTCATAATTTGAAGTATATTCTTTAGTTAGGGCAGAACGAAGATTTTCATTCCAGACTATGTATGTAATTATATCTACATAAGAATTCAAATTATAATCAAGCTGCATAGCTTTTTGCTGAAGTGTTTCATGCACAGCAGTTTGTTCTCTTTCTAATAAGGCAGATCTCATCTGATAGTAAGAAAAAGTTCCAAGTAGTATTGTAGGAATCAGACTTATAAGGAGACTGATTCCTATGATTTTATTCTGAAATCTAAGATTTTTAAAAAGTTTTTTTACACGAGAAATCATTTTGCATCTCCTTGCCTGAAGCGTTCAGGGGTAGTTCCAAACATTTTTTGAAAACTCTTGCAGAAATAGGAAGTATTGTGGAAACCTACACTTTCACTTATGTCTGTTATTTTCATATTTGTATTAAGTAATAATTCCTGAGCCTTTTGCATTCGTATGTTTTTGATATATTTGTTCAGAGTACATCCAGTTACTGAAGAAAACATATTGCTTAGATAATTTGGATTAAGATATGCAATATCTGCGAGGTCTGTTAACGTCAGGTCTTCTTGGTAGTGAGTTTGAATGTATTGCTCCACCTGATATATGATGTAATTAGATGAGTTCTGTTCCTGCCTGAATCTATTTACAACCATAGATGTATAGTAATTAATTAGGTTAACTATGTCTGAAAAGTGGAGAAAACTGTAAATCTCTTTTGCTGCATTTTGCCTTTCCATATCAGATACAGAAGGTAGTGCATTTAAAAGCATTGTTAGCAAAGTAGTGCATATATGGCGTATATAAATATGAGATAAATTTGGCATATCAGAGTATCTGCTTAATATATTCTGCATTACGGAGCTGAGCCTATCTGGCTGTTTTAAATTTATAGCTGTCTCAGCCTCTTTTATCAGTTGCTGCATTTCTTCATCTGTTGCAATATGTGAACTATTAGTATTGTCAGAATTTATACTATTGTCATGAAACTGATTTTCAATGTACTGCTCAGACTTGGCATATTCAATAACATGAGAATTCATTCCATTAACAATTTCGGTTATATATTTATGGAATTCGTCCGGATCTACAGGTTTCAAAATATAGTTAACAGCTTTTAGTGACAGAGCTGCCTTAATATATGAGAAATCATCGTATCCGCTAAAAAAAAGAACATCAATATCTGGATTAGTTTCTTTAATTTTTTCAGCAAGTTCAATACCTGAGTAAAAAGGCATTTGCACATCTGAAATTAGAATATCTATATGATTGCTCTGAGACAGATTGTAGGCTTCTTTGCCATTAGAAGCTTCCAAAATATGAAAATCTATATCAAAATCTTGTAGTAGAAAACGAATCAGTTTGCGTTCATCAATTTCGTCATCTGCTATTAGAACAGTGTACATAAACAGCCCCCTTAAACGATTATTAAATGATTCTTAACTAATATTATTTAGTATGTACTTATAGCATAACGGTTTTGAAGAAACATTCAAGGTAAATACAGAAGAACTGTAAAATGTGATATAAAAATGAAAAATGTTTTATTTACGGTTTATATCGATAAATATATACTCAAGTTACAAACGTTGCAGCGGGATTTGAAATGAAGGAGGAAGAAAAGAAGTGAAAAGAAAGTTACTTGGTAAAGTACTGTGTTTAGCAGTTTCCACATCATTAGTAGCATCTCTGAGTGCCTGCAGCATGAGTTCAGCTCAGGAGAGTGCAGAAGGGGCTTCAGATGAAGTAAGCGGTGCAATTGAAGTGACAATGGGCAGACAGACGCTTCAGAATGTTAGTTTTCCTGAAGGTGATTCCTATGAGGATAATGCATATATGAGAATGACTCAAAAAGAGTTGAATATAAAAATTGTTGATGAGTTTGAAGCAAATGGTGATGACTATGACAGGCAGGTTTCACTGGCTCTTTCATCTGGAGAGATTCCTGACATTATGAAGGTAGGAAGTAGGGATGAACTTCGCGAGCTATATGAAAATGATCTGATAGCTGATCTGACTGATGTATATGAGGAGTATGGAAGTGATTATCTTAAAAGTCTGTATGATTCATATGATGGAAGAGCACTTGCAGATGTTACTTATGATGGGCAGATGATGGCAATTCCAGGCACAGGTGGTGATCCAGGCCCTAGTATTGTATGGGTTAGAAGTGACTGGACAAGTGAACTGGGAATTACTCTTGATGAGGACGGTAATGGATGTATTACTATAGATGAACTAGAGAATCTGGCAAAAGAATTTATGGCTCAGAACCCAGAAAATGCAGAAAATCCAGTGGGCATGGCATTTGCACCATGGCTTACAAGTGATGGTTCTGATGGAACATTTAGTATGAATGCTATAGCTTATTCTCTTGGTGCATTCCCTAAGAGATGGCTTGTAAATGAAGATGGAACAATATCATATGGTTCAACTTCACAGGAGATGAAAGATACACTTGAAATTGCAGCCAGATGGTTTCAGGAAGGTATACTTGATCCACAGGTAGGAACAAGAACATGGGATGATATTACAGCGCTTCTTGCTAATGGACAGTGCGGTATAGCTATGGGTACATGGCATATTCCAGATTGGCTTCTTAATAATGTATATGCGATGAATGATAAGGCTGTATTTGATGCATATGTAGTGGAAGGTCTGGATGGCAAGGTTGCATGTACACATGGTAATGCAACAGGCGGATATATTGTAGTTAGTAAGAAATTCAAACATCCAGAAGTAGCAATAGAAATTGCAAATCTGTTCTATGACAGACTTGTTAATGATAAAGAACTCCTGGAAGAATATCCAGAAGTCAAATCTTATGTAGAAAATGCAATGGATGGTTCAGCAAGACCATTTAACATAGAAATAACTGCATATACAGATCTATTAGATAATTATCAGGAAATCAAAAAATGCATTGATGGTGAGATTACTATAGATGATGTCAAATCAATTGAACAGAGTAATAATGTGACTAAA
>CAMJFD010000007.1 GCA_946404845.1 uncultured Butyrivibrio sp.
TGAAGCATTTGATTCTGTATTTGATAAACATAAATAATCATCCATAAATCTTAAAAGTAAACTTTGATTGCTATTTAATTCCCGTTGAATATAACAACTTAGTTCTTTTTCTATTTCATCAGCATGCATATCAGCTTTTTTTCTAGCATCTAGTGCCTTTTCTTCCTTGAGAATATTATTATGCTCTGATAACTGTTTGAAATAGTCTATAGTCACAAGTCTGCAATTATCCAGCTCTTCAATACTACTATCTATATCAGGTGGAACCGCAAGATCGATAAATATACGTTTCCTGTCGTTTCCAACTGTTCTAATATATTCATCTGCTGTTACTGTATAATGAGGGGATGCTGTTGAACTTATAATGATATCCATATCTCTCATAAGCTCATATCTGTCATGAAACTCTGCCATGTTAATCTGAGGATATGATGGTAACAACCCTTCAGCATTGTGCTTTCTGGTTGTCCCTGTAACAACTGCTCCACCTTTAGCCACAATATTCTTGGCTGTAATATTGCCAATCTTACCAGTTATTCCAAGTATCATAACCTTATTACCGTAGCCTTCTGCTATTAGACTACTGACCATATTTGCAACAAGTGTACCTATAGATACAGGTGTTGTAGATAGTCCTGTACTGGTCTTAATCTCTTTAGCTGCTGCTATAGCCATCTGAAAAATGGTATTGAGTTCATAATCAGTTGCTCCTGATTCATGAGCTTCGTAATAAGCTTCTTTGATCTGCCTTAGAATCTCATCTTCTCCAAGTACCATTGAATCAATTCCACATGCAACTCTTGTAAGATGCCTTATAGCCCTGCTTCCAGTATAGATTCCCAGATATCCAATCGCATGTGAATGTGGAACATTCTTGTATCTGCACAGGAACTTCTCCACTTCCTTAACGTTTTCATCATCCCCATTCCAGAATATCTCGCATCTATTACAGGTACTTAATATTACACATTCTCTTATCTCCGGGAATATCTCAAATAGCTGTCTTCTAAATTCTTTTTTGTCTTCATCACTAAATGCAAATCTTGAACGTTCTTCAAGGCCTGCTTTTTTATGGCTTATGCTAATAATATTCATATCTCAGATTTTATCACTTTACTTCATATAAATATAGCCAGAATGGAGCTTGTATCTAATAAATTTCACATGCTCCATTCTGGCATTATTGATACTTCCTATTATTACTCTTCAACCTTTTTGACAAAAAGGTCATAAGTACCATCATCGTTTTCTGATATCTTAAGTATCTGATGTCCCTCATCTTTAAGGCTTCTAGGTACATTCTTGATAGGCTCTCCATCGTTCATGTGAACTTTTAGAATCTGTCCATCATCGAGTTCTTCTATTGCAACCTTGGCCTTTACAAATGTTACCGGGCATACAACGTCTGTGATATCTACTGTATCGTCAAACTGAATTTCTATATCAGCCATATTTATTCCTCCTCTATTTCTTTTTTATTATGAGTTATAAGCTTCTCGTACTGCCTTTTCAAGCTCCTGTCTGCCAACTCTCTCAATAGTGAATTTGAAACGTTCACCTGGATTTGCATGTTCGTTAAAAAATCCTATTGTTGCATCACACACTTTCATAAGCTTGTCATGGTCTTCTATAAACGGAATTATTGGCTCACCTTTACTGATATGGTTACCAAATAATCCTCCAAAACTTACTATGTATCCTGGGATAGTATCAAAACTATCTGTAGGACAACCAAATGCGCAGCGTCCGCAGTAATTGCATTTTTCTCTGTCTATTTCTATAACGCCATCTGTAATTGTGATAGCTTTTTCGCGACATACCTTAGCACAGAGTCCGCAGTTAATGCAGCTCTCCTTTTTCCAGTCAACCTTAAGTCCGCCCTTAATACCAAGGTCATTTTCCTCGGCCTTAAGGCAGTTATTCTGGCAGCCTGTAATACCAAATTTGAACTTATGAGGAAGCTCTTTGCCAAAATATCTCTGGTCCAGTTCCTCCGCAAGTTTCTCAGATTCAATACATCCATTAGGACATGTCTCTGAACCCTGACAGGCTGTAATAGTTCTAACTCTTGGTCCGCATACGCCAGGAGATACATTGCCTTCTGCAAGGGCGGCTTTGACTTCATCTATATCTTCAAGACGGATAAATGGAATTTCTACACCCTGTCTTGAAGTTAGATGGACATATCCATGTCCATATTTATCAGCTACTTCTGATATCTTGGCCAGCTGGCCTGCAGTAACCTGTCCGCCAACTACTCTGAGTCTTAGAGAAAAATGGTTCTTCTGCTTCTGCCTCATGAAGCCGCCTTTTTTTAATGTTGCATAATCAACTGCCATAATCTGTCTCCTACAATATTTAAATTTGCTTAAGTTCTTCCTTAGTGACTATTCCGTCCTCAACATGAAATGAGTTGAGAACCGGGTTGTTATCATCCATAAGTGATAGGATCATATAACTTGCATCCTTGTCATATGCAAGTCTCTTATCTTCTTCTGAAGGTCTTGATGGACTCTCAGGATGTGAATGCCAGTTGCCAAGTGGCTTAAGTCCATTAGACCTCATATCCTTAATTGACTGTATATGTTCCTTAGGATCAATTGAGAAATGTTCATTCGAGTGGTCTATGTTAGTAAGTAAATACACTTTCTCAATTCTCCTTACTCCATCATCTCCATCAGTACCAGCAATAAGTCCACATGCCTCATTAGGCAGTTCCTGTCTTGCATATTCCAGAATCTTGTTATAGTCATCTCTTGTAATTTCAATTCTCATAATTAAGAGTTCCTTTTTCTAATTAATCAGGCATGTATCTTGTCACCAGGATGCCATTCGCAAGCAGCCTGCTCATAGTCTATAAGTTCTGTAATAGTTGGCTCATCAGAACATACGGCGCAGCCCTTTCCTCTGGCTGGGAGCTTAACTTTTCTAAATTCCATTGTGAGTGCATCATATGTCAGCAGATATCCTACTAGTAATTCACCAACTCCTGTTATGTATTTAACTGCTTCCATAGCCTGAAGTGATCCAATAACGCCTCCCATAGCTCCGATTACTCCAGCCTGCTTACATGTTGGTACAGCTTCTGGTGGTGGTGGATTCTTGAATACACATCTGTAGCAAGGTCCTTCTCCTGGAACAATTGTCATCAGCTGTCCCTTAAATCTGATAATACCTGCATGTGACAGGGGCTTACGCTCCTGTACGCATGCATCATTTATTAGAAATTTGGCAGGAAAATTATCAGTTCCATCAATTACAAAATCATAATCTCTTATAAGATCCTTGATATTCTCACTTGTAACAAACTCATGGTATGTCTTAACTGTTATGTCTGGGTTTATTGCCAGCATAGATTCTTTGGCAGATTCCACTTTGAGTTTGCCTATGTCATTAGTTGAATGTATTACCTGTCTCTGAAGATTGGACAGATCAACTACATCTGCGTCTACAATTCCGATTGTACCAACGCCGGCAGCTGCCAGATACAGCGCTGCAGGTGCACCAAGTCCGCCAGCTCCAATTATCAGTACTTTACTGTTTAAGAGCTTTTTCTGACCTTTTACACCTATTTCTTTTAAAATAATATGTCTGGAATAACGCTCCAGCTGTTCATTTGTAAAAGCCATTTTCTATACCTTTCTATTTTTCATAATCAAATTTAAATTTTGGGTTAACAGGCGTCATACACTTTATCTCTGTCCACCACCCATGAAATACAAGAATTCAACTTCATCGCCTTCGTTTAATTCAAGAGTTTCAAACTCATCTCTTGTGGCAAATTCCTCATTAACTGAAACTGTTACATATTCTGGAGACTCAACATTTTCAAGTTCAATTAACTGTGCGATTGTAGTTCCGTTTTCTATTTCTTTTTTTGTTCCTGCTACTGTTATTGTCATTTTTCTACTCTCCTATATCTTTTTTTCCTATATCTATATATTCATAACTATATGCGCTATCTGTTATGGTTTATTATTTTTATGATTCTTCATTTGCCTTTTCAATTGCCTGTGTAAAATCATATATAAGGTCTTCTGCGTCCTCTATACCTACACTTATTCTGATAGTATCTTCATAGACTCCTGCAGCTTCCTGCTGTGCCTTGTCTGAGTGTATATAAAGTGTAGACTGCGGATGAATTGCAAGTGTTCTGATATCCCCAATATTACTTGCTATATGAACATATCTCAGGTTATCAATTACTTTGTATGCTTTTTCCTTTGATCCTACTCGTATTGTCAGGATTGCTCCTCCATTTCCATTAAGTTCTGTCTTATATAGTTCATGGTATGGGTGACTATCAAGTGAGAGATAATTAACTGTAATTCCATCTATCTCGTTAAGTGCTCTTGCAAGCTTATCTGCACTTTCATTAACTCTCTGCATTCTTAGACCCAGTGTCTCCATACCTATTATGTTGTAATAGGCATTCTGCGGAGCAAGGCAGCTTCCAAAGTTTTCCCAGGTATCTGTTCTAAGTCTTACCATGTATGCCATGTTCTGATATTTACTAAAATCTTCAAGTGCCCTGAACTTATCAAAATCCCATTTAAACTTGCCGCTATCTACTATTATTCCACTTATTGAATTGCCTCCGCCATTTATATACTTGGACGATGAATGAACTACTATATCCGCTCCCAGCTTAATAGGATTAATTACTGCCGGTGTTGCAGTAGTACTGTCAACAATAAGCGGTATATTATGTTCATGTGCAAATTCAGAAATACTCTTTATATCCAGAACATTTAGAGCTGGATTACTGACTACTTCTCCAAATATTACTCTGGTTCTGTCATTTATTACTTTGCTGGCATTCTCTGGAGTAAGCGGATTTACAAAATGAGTTTTTATTCCAAATTTTTCCAGATCCTTGAATAAATCCAGTGTACCTCCATATAATCCAGAACTTGTAATAATCTCATCCCCTGCAGTCAGTATATTAATAAGTGATAATGTAACAGCTGCCATCCCAGAGCTACAGGCAAGGGCGGAAGATCCGCCCTCTAACTCACATACCCTCTGCTCAAATGCTGCAACTGTAGGATTACCAATTCTGGTGTATGCATATCCCATTGCTTTATGTGTAAATACCTTTTCATGCTGCTCAGCACTTTCATAGGCAAATGCGCTGACCTGTGCTATCGCTGGAAGGGTCGCTCCATCACTATATGGCTGTACACTCTTACCATGTAACAGCTTTGTATTAAAATTCATGTAATTCCCCCTTTCCATTAATACTTTTTTGAATTCTAGATAATGGTACATCCTTTATCGCAGTAACTGTTAATACATATAAACAATACCTTGCTATAATCATTAGCTATAACCACTATCAGATATAATCAGCATTTCTGGAAATGCTCTCTGTATTAGAAGATATCTTTCTGACATATTCATATATTGATTCAATATCTGTTCCGGTTAGCGCAGACCATTTATTGTAATAATTCTCTGAGCCTATGGAATTTCTGATTTCAGTAGTGTCAGTACCCTTTGCAACAACGTACAATACAATTACACCGGCCTGCTGAAGAGCTCTTAGAACCTTTATGTCAGTTGCTGTATCTATGTTCTGATACAGATAAGCGTGTCTACTGTCTGACAGAAGTCTTAATTCTACTGCTCTTGCCTTATCATAGGTCAGATCTGGTTCCTGCAGTGCAACTTCTACTACTGCGGATTTATGACCAATAAGTGCTGCCCTTTTATCAGGTGTAAGAACTGTATCATCTGATTCTGCCTCTGAAATTCCTGTTACTATTCCGCATGCAGAAGTCATATTGGTCACACGGTCAATCAATATCAGCTCTCCCAGAGTCTTATGCTCCTTGAAGATGTCTACAACAATTCTGTCAGCAAAAGAAATATTGACAGAAGCTATTTCATTTTTGCTAAGAGAATTTGTTACCTGCTCCTCTCCAGTATTAACATTTATAGAGTAGATAATATCTGTAAGTATGGCAGGAATTGTTTTGGTTCCCAGTTTTACAAGAAAGTTTCCGCCTTTCTGAAGGTCTGTATCATCCATCCATAGAATCGTTGCCGTTACAGATGATGCGATTTTAACTCCGCTTTCTCTTTCCAGAACGCTTCCTCTTGATACATCAATTTCTCTGTCAAGCTGCAAAGTAACGGGCTGTCCAACTGTTGCTGTATTCTGGTTGTTTCCGGCTACTATAAGTGACTTAACATGCGCTTTTTCCTTACCAGGAAGTGCTACTATCTCATCACCTACAGAGATTTTTCCAGATTCTATCTGACCTTGAAATCCTCTAAATGTATGATCAGGGCGGCAAACTCTCTGAACCGGGAGATAGAATCCGCTTTCTACTACAGTATCTTCCACATCTATCTGTTCAAGATATTCAAGAAGTGTTGGTCCTTCATACCATGAAGTATTAGTACTTCTGACAGTTACATTGTCTCCTTCTGTCGCAGATACAGGTATCAGCTTGACGCTGTGAAGATTTAGTTCTCTTGAAAGCTCCTGTACCTGTTCAGATATCTCTTCAAAACGTTCTCTGCTATATCCCACAAGATCCATCTTGTTGATTGCAAAGACAAAGAATTTGATTCCCATAAGAGCACAGATTCTGGCATGTCTTCTTGTCTGCACCAGCACGCCCTGTTTGGCATCAATAAGAATAACAGCAAGGTCTGCAAATGATGCTCCAACAGCCATATTTCTCGTATACTCCTCATGTCCTGGAGTATCAGCAACAATGAAACTTCTGTTATCTGTAGTGAAGTATCTGTAGGCTACATCAATTGTGATACCCTGCTCTCTTTCTGCCATAAGACCATCTAACAAAAGTGAATAGTCTATTTCTCCACCTCTGCTTCCTACTTTTGAATCTAGTAACAGGGCTTTTTCCTGATCTGCATATAGCAGCTTGGAATCATATAATATGTGTCCTATGAGTGTTGATTTTCCATCATCAACACTTCCGCAAGTTATAAATTTAAGAAGTCCTTTCATCCTAGAAATAGCCCTCCTTCTTTCTCTTCTCCATGCTGGCCGCTCCGCCATCATGATCTATTACTCTGCTGGTCCTCTCTGACTCAACCGAACTAAGTGTCTCTTCTATAATTTCATCAAGTGTAGATGCCTTTGATTCAACCCCACCTGTTAATGGATAGCATCCAAGTGTTCTGAATCTGACACTCTTATACTCTATTTTTTCTCCATCTCTGAGCTTTAATCTGTCATCGTCTACCATAATAATGTTGCCGTCTCTTTCGATAACAGGTCTTTCCTTGGCAAAATATAATGGAACTATTTCAATCTGCTCTCTCTGGATATATTGCCATATATCTTTTTCAGTCCAGTTAGATATTGGAAATACTCTTATGCTCTCGCCTTTGTGAATCTGTGCATTATATAGCTTCCACATCTCAGGCCTCTGATTTTTGGGATCCCATGCCTGCGCTTCATTTCTAAATGAAAAGATTCTCTCTTTAGCTCTGGACTTCTCTTCATCTCGTCTTCCTCCACCAAATGCTGCTGTAAATTTATATTTGGCAAGTGCCTGTTTAAGCGCCTGTGTCTTCATGATGTCTGTATATGCTGAGCCATGATCAAATGGATTTATACCATCTTTTACTCCCTGCTCATTGGTATGCACCAGCATCTCTATTCCATACTTCTCTGCTACATGATCTCTGAACTCAATCATTTCGTGGAATTTCCATGTTGTATCTACATGTAAAAAAGGAAATGGTGGCTTTTCAGGATAAAAGGCCTTGAGCGCAAGATGTAACATTACCGAGCTGTCCTTTCCTATTGAGTACAGCATTACTGGATTCTCACATTCAGCAGCTACTTCTCGTATTATGTATATAGCTTCTGCTTCAAGAGCATCCAGATGTGACAAATTTCCCATAATTTATATCTCCTTAGTATTTATTTGATTCCTGCGTATCTATTACAATTACTCTTTCAACTTTGTCCGGACTTATTACTTTCCAAGTGACTGTTCTATTGTCATCACCATATGTATATGTAAGGGTGCTGCCTCTTCCCCCTATATCAGCTCCGAGGAAAAACTTAACAGCTTCAACCTTGCATTCCTTAAGACATGAGGTACATCCCCAACAGTCTTCCGGATGTCTGATAACTGCTTTATGATCTGTAATCTTAAGCAGATTACCCGGACATACATCAGCGCATTTTCCACATCCCACACACTTATTCCTGTCTATGAATATGCTCATACAAAGGCCTCCTCCTTATGCTCTGTACCTTGCCAATATTGAAGGATCTGTGTAGTGTCCATCAGTTCCTTTAATATGCTCTACAAGATTTCTCTCTATTATCTCTATCTCTCCATCTGGAAGTCTTCTGGAATTAACATATTTGAGCCATTTACTGCTCTTATCTGGATAATCTGTATTTTCTGCAAAACTATGCCATCTTGTTTCTTTTCGTGCCTTCAGATGAGCTATAACATTTAAACATACGATAAGTCTTTCTCTTATTTCATATATTCTGAGAAGATCATTCATATCTACTGCTCTTAGCTGTGGCAATATCCTCTGAAGTCTTTCTATATGTTCTCTTGCAAGGCCCAGTTCCGTTTCGTTATATTGATAGTTTCTGGATATTCCACCTGCATATTCATCCATTACTTTCTGCATGGCTGTTTCCATCTGGTCTATAGTAATAGTTGCTACAAAGTCTTCTACGTTATCTTTATTTTTCAGATATGATTCATATTCTCTAAATTTATCTGTAACTGTCTGTCTTATAAACAAATCTATATTTTCAGTAACATCTTTTTTGGTTTCTAATCGTCTCTTACTATCTATGTCTTGTGCAATCGCTTCAGCAGCTATTTCGCCCTCTGCAAGTGCACCTGTAACATATTTCTGTGGCGCGCCTCCAGCAACATCTCCAGCAGCATACAGTCCCTTTATAGTTGTACGCCTGTCGTTATCTACCCAGAATCCGCTTGCTGTATGGCCTCCAACTATATACGGTTCCGTACCTTCTATCTCAACTGGTTTGCCTTTCGGTCCTGTACCTGACTCCAGCCACTTAAGTGTCTGACTAGGTGCCATATTGAGGTATGCCTTATACAATTCCTCTTCCTGTTCACTGCTGATATGAGTTGTATCCAGATAGCATGGTCCTCTGCCTTCTCTGTTCTCTGTGACCGTTCCATACAATCTGTTAGATGTTGTGATTCCATATTTAGATTCATATACTTCACCTCTGGAATTGGTCTGCTTAGCTCCAACTCCTTGTGCAATTGTTCCCGTAGGAGCAATTGTGTCCTTACATCTAAGTGCTATGAATCTCATCTCAAATGTTGTCATCTCCGCACCTGCAAGTATTCCCATTGCATATCCTGCGCCTGTATTAAACGGAGGATACCACATCTTATGTCTTGAGAATCCCGGATTATTAGGCCTGTATAATCCAGCCGCTCCACCTGTTGCTATGAGAACGTTTGCACATTTAAATGAAAAAAATTCCTCACAGGTTGTGCTAAATCCAACAGCTCCATATACAGCTCCATCACGATATATAAGATCAGTTATATTTACATGATTTAGAATCTGTACATTAGGCTGCTGTCTAACAGCATCTGCAAGGATAGGTTTAATATTTTCTCCATTAATCTTGATATTGCGATTTCCCCTGCTGACATACTCTCCATTTGAGTCCTTAAGTATTACGAGTCCCAAATCTTCCATAACTTTAGTTACACTATTAAGTCTATTGGACATTGATAAGAGCAGGTCTTCACGAACTATTCCATCCGCATCTTTTTTGCAATAATCAACGTATTGTTGTGCAGTCCTGCCTTTAGTAATGTATGCATTTATCGCATTAACTCCGGCAGCAAGGCATCCGCTTCTCTTAATATTTGCTTTCTCAACTATTATTACTTTTAAGTCTTTATTATTTTGTCCTAAGGTGTAGGCTGCATAACATCCTGCAGTACCACCACCTATTATCAGAACATCTGCTTCCAGCTCTGTATTTTTCACACCTCTAATCTCCTACTAAATGCTATGAAAACGTTTGCCATCCTTGTGATGTTCTAAATCATAGCATACCGCTAGTAATAGTGGTAATAGTTTTTTCATATGACAACATATTTGTTTTCGTTATATATGTATGTGTCCAAACGCCTGTCTTTAAAGCCTTTTTTCTGAAGCTCTGTGTTTTCTAACAGATAAGCTCTGTGTTCATCTACAGCAAACAGCCTGTAAACGATTACTCTTAGCTTTTCTCCAATGTATATTGGACGTCTTTCAAGGGATCTGTGAGTTGTAAGTTCTATGCCATTTACATCAAGTCTGACTTCAAGGCTGTTACCTCTAAAGAGAATATCAGTAACTGTTCCAACTTCTGAGCTATCTATTACATCTGCAAAATCGCTGTTGTCACGCTTAAATGCTTCAACAAATTCCGGCCTTACGATTGCACCGATATAATCTCCCTGTTCAAAGCCTTTGAGCTTATAATAATTTTTGATAAGTGTTGACTGTCCAATGAACTCAGATACAAAAGGTGTCTCAGGCTCCTTGTAAATGCTGACAGGGTCTCCTATTTGTTCTACTCTTCCCTTATTCGTAACAATTATTTCATCTGCAACTTCTACAGCTTCTTCCTGATCATGAGTTACAAATATACTGGTAATTCCAACCTTGTATATCATCTCTCTAAGCCAGCTTCTAAGTTCCTTACGGACCTTGGCATCAATAGCAGCAAAAGGTTCGTCTAGTAATAGCAGACTTGGATTAGGTGCCAGTGCTCTTGCAAATGCGACTCTCTGCCTCTGTCCACCAGATAGCTGATTAGGATATCTATGTTCAAGACCCTTTAATCCTGTAAGTTCAATCAGCTCATTTACTCTTTTCCTGATATCAGATTTTTTGACCTTTTTAAGTTCCAGTCCAAATGCTATGTTGTCATATACTGTCATATATCTGAATAGTGCATAGTTCTGAAATACAAATCCGATTCCTCGCTCAGCAGGTGCAATATCATTGACTCTTACTCCATCTATGATTATGTCTCCTGAATCCGGTGTTTCTAGTCCTGCTATCATTCTAAGTATTGTTGTCTTACCGCTTCCAGATGGACCAAGAAGTGCTACAAGACTTCCTTTTTCTATTTGAATATTCACATCATCTGATGCCTTATAATCACCATATTTTTTATTTATATTTTTTAATTCCAAATACATATCTGCATCCCCTGTTCTATGATTATTTCTTTACTTTGTATTCCACTATGTTACGTAGTATCAGGACTATTACAGAGATGATCACCAGTATCGAAGATACGGCAAAAGAAGCTGTGATTGAATCTGCTGATCCTGATAAATAAAGTGCATCTATTTCCAGCGGAAGAGTAAACGTTCCGCCTCTTGTCTTGGACAGTGCATTGACTGCACCAAACTCTCCAAGTGCTCTTGCCGTACACAAGATAATTCCATATAGCAGAGCCCACTTGATATGCGGAAATGTAATCCTTCGAAATATAGTAAGACCGCCCGCGCCCATAAGCGCTGCAGCCTGTTCCTCATCTGTACCAACTGCATTTAAAACAGGTATCAGTTCTCTTGATACAAATGGAAATGTTACAAATATAGTCGCCAGTACTACTCCAGGTACTGCAAACGCTATCTGTATATCTGTTCCCAATGCCTCATTAATTGTATCTAGTATAGGAGTTGCCCATCCCATTCTGCCAAATGTCATTATGTATGAAAGTCCTGCTATAACTGGCGATACAGAGAATGGAATATCTATAAGTGTTGTGAGGATCTGTTTACCTTTGAAATTGAATCTGGTAATAGCCCATGATGCTACTATTCCAAAAAAGGTATTTACTATAACTGCTATAACCGTAGCCAGTAGTGTTATTCTGATTGCTGATATTACGTACTCTGTGGTTATTGACTCGATATAAAATGCAAGTCCAAGTTTAAGAGAATTGATTACTACAGATATCAGAGGAACAACCAGCATAAGCACAACAAATATCAAACTTATTGATATAAATGCTATTTTAGTAAATGTACCTTCTTTACTACCTGCCGCATTTTTATTCTTTTGTTTATACTTTTTTGCTATTCTGATAGATTCTTTATCTATTGTATTTAAATCACTAATTATCTCACTCATATATGTCACCCTTTTTGCACATCACACATTATTAGTTCTCTGCGACTGTCTTATCTGAACTATATTGATAAATAGCAGAACGATAAATGATATTATCAGCATTACAAGTGCAATTGCTGTTGCCGCACTATAATCAAGGTAATTCAGTTTCTGCATAATTACATACGATACAACCTGAGTATGCTTTTTTTCACTATTACCGGATATGTATATAACACTTCCGTACTCTCCTATTCCTCTTGCAAAAGCCAGTCCAAATCCTGTCAGCATAGCTGGCCTTAATTCCGGAAGTGTTACTCTTATAAATGTTGTTCTCTTACTGGCGCCAAGTGAATAGGCAGCTTCTTCGTACTGTGAATCGAATTTTTCAAGTACAGGCTGAATCGCCCTTACTACGAAAGGAATTCCTATAAATATAAGGGCTATGGTAAGTCCTATATGTGTGTAAGATACTGCGATTCCAAATTTATCAAGGAATGAACCAATCGCTCCCTTATTGGAGTACAGCTTGGATAGCGTTATACCAGCCACAGCTGTAGGTAGCGCAAAAGGGAGCTCTATTAGTCCATCTAAGATTCTTTTCCCAGGAAAATCATATCTGACAAGCGTCCAAGCCAAAATCACTCCGAATATGCAGTTAATAACAGCAGCGATAAACGAACACAATATGCTGGTTCCAAATGCATAGAGCACGTTTGCAGAAGTTATTATCTGCCAGAACTCTTCTCCAGAAAGTGACAAGGAGTATACCAGCACTGATGCAAGTGGAATCAAAATCAGTACAGATACCATAGCTATAGTAATTCCAAGAGTCAGTCCAAAACCAGGTATTACTCTCTTTCCTTTTTTTATATGTAGTTCAAGAGTTTTAGTTCGCTTTGCCATAATTATGTTTCCTTTATCATCTATTATTAATTGTTATATATTTCATCAAAGATTGCTCCATCCTTGAAGAAGTCTTCATAAGCCTGATCCCATCCTCCAAACTCATCAATTGTTGTAAGTTCAATATCAAGATCAAATTTGTCAGCATATTCTGCAAGTATCTCTTCATCTGATGGACGGTATCCATTCTCACCGATTATTCTCTGAGCTTCCTCTGAATACAGGTATTCAATATATTCTTTGGCAAGATCTGTAACTCCGTCTTTTTGTGCATTCTCATCTACAATTGCTACTGAAGGCTCAGCCAGAATACTGATACTAGGGCTGATGATTTCGTATTCATCAGGATATTCTGTAACTGTAGCAATAGCTTCATTTTCCCAGGCAATCAATACATCGCCCTGTCCGTTTTCTACAAAAGTAGTTGTGGCTCCTCTTGCACCAGAATCCATTACGATAACGTTGTCATATAACGCTGATTCAAATGCTTTGATCTGCTCTTCATCACCATTATATTTGAGGTCTGCATAGTGCCATGCAGCCAGGAAATTCCAGCAAGCACCGCCTGATGACTTTGGATCTGGTGTAATTACTTCTACACCTTCTTTTACAAGATCGTCCCAATCCTTGATATCCTTTTCATTGCCTTTTCTAACCAGGAATACAATTGTTGATGTATATGGAGATGAGTTTCTATCAAATTCATCAAGCCATCCTTCATCTATAAGTCCTGCCTCTTCAATAAGTGTGATATCGTGTGCAAGAGCAAGTGTGACAACGTCTGCATCTGCTCCCTCTACAACTGATCTTGCCTGTCCGCCTGAGCCTCCGTGTGACTGTACAATTTCTACATCCTGTCCTGTCTTGTCCTTGTAGTATGCTGCAAATGCTTCATTGTACTGCTGGTAGAGCTCTCTTGTAGGATCATAAGATACATTTGTAAGTGTAAGTGTTCCTGTCTGTTCTGATGAACTTGCTTCTGTATCTTCTGTAGCTGAATCTGTAGTATCTGCCTCACTTGTTTCTGCTGAAGCATCTGTTCCTTGGGATTCTGTTTCTTCTGTTGTATCTACTGCATTCTCTGTGCTATCTGAAGTCTTTGATGATGAGCTCCCGCATCCTGTTAGAAGGCTTCCTATAACTGATGTTGTAAGCACTAGTGATGTTGCTGTCTTTAATAGATTCTGTCTTTTCATAATATTTTCCTCTCCTTCTGAAATGTGGTATTTGTTATTCTTGCTCGAATTAACTTGGTAACAGATTATTAGGTTCAAGACTTATAATCAAAGCATTTATATGAAAACGTTTGCATGGATTTGGGCTAAAAATAACTCGTGATAACTTTTGCTTTTATCACGAGTATCTAAATTATATTTTGTTATATTTGCTAACTTTCAACAGCTAATTAGTTTTAGTTATTACAAGCCGGCAAATCATGTTTTTATGAAAACGTTGTCAGTAGCATATTCTCTGGATTTATATGTATTTTTGTCGCCATGCTCCAAAAACACAGCAAACAAGCCATTTATACTCGACTTCGTCGAAGGGCTTGTTTGCCACCTGAATCATATTCTTACGAAACTCGCAGAAATTGCGAGTTTCTGTAGTATACTCACAAGAATATATATATTCTTGTGAGTATACTATAATACATCATATTATGTAGTCATTTAAGATGCTTTCATTAACTCTTTTACAACTATCTCGTATCATTAGCTTTCCAGTTAGTTCCATTTTGACAACCCTTTCATGTCCGCCCTTTAACCTGTCTACTAGCAGGGATAGAGCGAACTTACCCATATCTTCTTTGGGCAGATTAATAGTTGTCAGCATCGGCTTACTGTACTGCGCGGCTTCTATATCATCACTTGATATAATTGATGGCTTATACAGTCCGTTCTTGTATCTGGCAAGGCATTTGAGCATCCCTATCGCTGTAATATCGTTTGCACAGTATATCCCTGTTGGAAAAATACTGTTTTTGATAAAGCTCTCCATAACTTCATATCCGTTTGCTTCTGACTGCGGTGTATCTACCACATTACTTGGCATGATATCTAAATCATGCTTTCTGAGAGTTTCTATAAATCCAAGATATCTGTCTTCGTTATGACATACTCCAACATAGCCAATATTTGTATGTCCAAGAGAGCATAAATATTCTACTGCCATGGATGCAATTTTTTTGCCATCGCAGATTACCTCATCTACTTCGTAATTGGTAGAATTTCTGTTTATAGATACTATTGCTTTGTACTGTTTGGTTAGTTTTTGAAGGGCAAGTTTATTACATCTGCCTATTATTATAAGACCATCTTTTCTGCCATTACTGTCCTCATTCATTTCAGCTATGGCTCTATCTATATTGACTTCACTGCATCTACGATCATCTGAAAACAGTGAATTATACCAAAGGCTTGATAATATACATCCATTTTCATGTGTCTGGCTCTCAACCACATGCAGTACCTCATTAAAAAAAGGATCTGTCAGAGACTTATCCATTCGTGTCATTAGGACATTAATGTACCAGGTCTTAGTCGTTGTATATTCTTTTCCTTTTTTAAGATTTCTGGCTGCAACATTAGGTGTATAGTTCATCTCCATTGCAACTTTCCATATTTTGTCTCTAAGATCCGGTGTTCCGCATTTATACTCAGGATTATTAAGTACTCTTGATACAGTAGATGTTGAAACCCCAACCCTGGATGCTATTAACTTGATTGACATTCAGAATACCTCCTCCCATTTAACACTACTTTCAAATGAGATTATATTTCATAGAATGACCGATAAAAAGTTATATAATATTGTTATATCCGGCGCAAAATGTTAATTATAGCATCGTATTAAAGAAAAAAGACAGTAGGAGGTGGGTGTCTCCTACTGTCTATAGAAAAATTATGGCGGGTAAAAGTTTGAAAATGTTTCATTTTCAAATCCGAATTGCTGTTGTAATCTCCACTAATGTATGTATTCTTGTGACTTCAATCAGAAATCCGCACTAGCTGCGGTTAACCATACGTAATACGTATGGTGTGAGAAAGTGATTCAAGTGGCAAATAGGCCCTTCGACGAAGTCGATTTCAATTGGCCTATTTGCATGACTTTTGGAACGAAGGGACAAAAGTCATAATCATTAGCTGATTGAATAGCTATAGTCTGAGAAATCAGCATTAAGTGTAGCTGTATTTCCGTTGTTCTCCCATGACATTGTGATCTTAGTGCCATCGACTGTCATGTTGAAATTAGCATCAAATCCGAATGCAGGATTTGTATTTCTAAATCTCAGAAGTTCGATTTGCTTCTTAACAACATCCTTGTTAAGTGCAGCCTTCATCTCTTCTGATGTTAGATTTGTTCTGTTGATTTCCTTATGTCCACCAGCTCCGGCTCTCTTAACTGCTTCATGGTCGTTCTTACCAGCGAAGAGGTCGAGATACCATACCTGTGGTTTACCAGGCATGAACATCTGGATTGCACGAGCAAGGAGCATCTTCTTGTCATCATCTCCTAGTGCACTGTAATATGTAGCATTTACCTGATAGTACATGTTCTTCTTGCCATGAAGGTCTTTTACAAGGCCGCCTCTATCAACCAGAGTCTTGATCATCTTCTCAATTTCTTCTTCTGGAAGGATTCCCTTAAGGTCTAGAAGAGGAATACCATCGTGGCATCCGAGCATGTTAACTACGCGAATCTTCTTGTCCTGAATCTCATCTGCCCATTTCTTGAGCACTTCACCGCTCTTATTCTCAATAGCATAGATTAACAGTCCTGGAAGGAAGAAGTCATATGTCATGTAGCCTTTATTTGCTACTGTCTCGTATACTTTTTCTGAATAGCTTGCATGAATCTCTGGGAGGAGAGTTACATTGTTCTTGTCAGCTAGTTCTCTTACCTTTTTGAGGAGGTCCCATGTTCCCGGGTCATTCATGAAGTTCTTTTCACCTGGCTCCTTAGGTGCATAAGCAAATGCATCAAGTCTTACTATCTTGGCACCATATCCTGAAAGAGCCTTAAGTGTATTCTCATAATGTTCCCAAACGAGGTCTGACTTGATGTTCAGATCCATCTGTCCGAGGTACTTTCTATTTGATTCAAGATAATCAACTGCTGCATCCTTGTACTCTTCATATCCTGCAAAGTCGATTTCCTTAGGTGTCTTGCCATTATCAAGTTCATCAGCAATTCTCTTAGAGAGTCTGTCTGCTGCAAGATACTGGATATCCATTACCTGCATGAGGTCCTGAGCATCTGGTCTCTTATACTGAACTTCCTGGTAGAATGTGTTCCAGTATGGTACGTCTGTTCCATCTGGCATTCTAACCATAAGAATTGGAAGACCTGGCTTCCTAAAGAACATATCCTTGATAAGGTCTTCTCTTGGCTGGATGTAGCCATCCTCTGTCATTTCGCCGCAACCTTCCCAGAACTTGTTCCAGTTGATAAAGAAGTCTTTGTACTTGGACTTCTCACCGTTCTTAATAAGATCCTGGAACTGTGGTGAGAGAACAGATGCGTGATTTAAGATGAAATCCAGCTTAAGGTCCATACCAAGGTCTTTGATAGCCTGGATATCTTCCTGACTTGCCATCTCTTTGTTGATGCCATAGTCGATTACTGAGAATCCTCTATCAAGATCTGTATTAAAGATACTTGGAAGAATGTAGAAAGACTGGAATACGTCCTCCATATCTTTTTCCTTAAGAAAGTCTACTATTGTTCCAAGTGTACCGCCCATGCTGTCTGGATAAGCATTGAGCATTGGTCCATTATCTACATATTTTTTTGCTGTCATAATTGCCTCATATATTCTAAATCTAATTTACATTACAAATCGTCTTTTATATGCATCTCATACCTACATATAAAAAGCTTTTGAAATCATTATTAATGTTGATGTACTAATCTATCTTTTGACCCTATCATCATATTATCAGTTGTTCATAAGTTTCTCATAATCTGCAAATGAGAGAATTTCGCCATTCTTGGAAAGAATGATTTTTGCCTTGTGAGCCTGACTCTTAAGTTTGTCCTGCTCGATTTCAAGTACCATCATTGTGAACGCACTGTCTGTTTTACCATCTCTGTTACGAAGGCGTCTGTGCTCAAGTGTCTCCTGTGGTGTGCTGTTCAGAAGTACTGGTACATCTACGTTTGTCATGTAATCTGTATTTCCGTGAGTCCACTCAATGAAAAGTACCTGCTTATTATTAAAGTCAATCTCATCATACCAAAGCGCAGTTTCGTCCCTACCCATGCGCTTAAGCCATAATTTGTCTGCTCCATCCTTAAAGGCCCTTAAAATATTGTCAACTTCTGCAAAGTCTGTCTCGTTAGGTGTTCCAAGATAGCACTCAAGAGCTTTTTTGCCACCTTCAAGATAGTACTTGAACCAGTCGTTGCCTTCTAAGTGGCTTGCATTTGCGTCATCATCTGCATTCTGCCACTGCTGTATAAGTGCGAACTTGTCTGAATCCATCTGTCCTGCTTCTACAAGTCCTCTGATTGCGCCTTCTCTGAAGATATGAAGTCTCTCAGCATCGTTATACTTAGGAATTCTGTGTGGATAGTTATCGCCTGACATTGTATAGCTACCAATTCCATTCTCGTTGAGGAAGTATGAAAGAAGTGAAGCAATCTCAGACTTACCAACACCTGATCCACCGCAAACAGCTACAACTGCTCTCTGATATGGGTTAGCTGCAAATGCCTTCTTGAGTTCATCTGCAAGATGTGGGAAAACTGTCTTAGCCTTAGCGATGTGTGAATCGCCGATTTCGATCTTGTCGCCTGGCATATCGCCGTGTGGGATATCATCTGGTACGTTCATACCTGCAACACTTGCCTTGATTTCTTCTAACTTATTTATGTAATCTACGTCTGTCTTCTGGACTTTGTTATACTTGTCGTTCATCGATTTCTCCTTTGAAATAGGGTCCTCACAAGGTGAGGAGCATTAAATATTTTATTTTTTAACATACAACTTAATCTTGTTTTTTTCTCGATTTTCGTTTATTATAGAATAAAACTTGAAACGTTTCAAGTTAAATTTTTATGAACTGTTTTTGGCACTGTTTTTGAGGATTTATATGGCAACAATAAAGGATGTAGCAAAGGATTCTGGGGTTTCATTGGGAACGGTTTCCAAGGTAATCAACGGTCTGCATGTCCGTGAGGATTCACGTTTAAAGGTAGAGGCTTCGATCAAAAAACTGAATTATAAAGTTAATCTCAACGCTCGTGGACTAAAGGCGCAGCGCACTAATGATATTGCGGTCATAGTTCCGACGATGGAGAATTCTTTTTTTACTCTTCTAATAGATAATATAGAAAAAGAGCTGACTTCCCGTGGAAAGCGCATGCTCATCTGTATCTCAAGAAATGATAAGCACAAGATCAACAGTTATATAGAGATGGCCCGTAACAGTAAGGTAGATGGAATATTCGGTGTATCTTACAGTAATATCAGGAATTCTCTGTTGCAGGATATGCCTTTCGTGTCATTCGACAGGCACTTTGGCGGCAGCATTCCTTGTATCTCAAGTGATAACTATATGGGCGGATACCTTGCTGCGAATGTCCTGTATTCTAAGGGCAGCAAGAAACTGTTGTGTTTCTGGACTGGTTCTGACAAGACTAGTGAGCCTTACAAGCGTATTGATGGCTTCAAGGAGTTCTGTCATACAAGTCACATTGCATGCGGTGTCATCACTCATACTGACTTTGACCAGACTGACACTGACATGATGTATGCTTCCGAGATGTTCAGGAATATGGTTCGTAAGGAAGTCGCCTCTATCGTTAGGGACGGCAAGTGCGTATATGACGGTATATTTGCAAGTTCGGATCATCTTGCATATCTGATCAAGCAGGAGCTTGCGTCTTATGGAATTGATGTTCCTAAGGATGTTCAGATTGTTGGTTTCGATGGTATCCCTGTCAGGGGTGTCGGCAAGCCTATCGTGTCTAGTATTCAGCAGTCAGTTGAGTCTATTGCCGCCGCTGGCGTGGATGTGTTAATGAAGCTCATCGATGAAGGATCGGCCGAGAGTAATATTACTATTCCTGTTGAGTTCGTGGATGGCGGAACTACGAGGTGATGGGATAGATTTGCTTATTTATCTGGTCGTGATTGTTAAAATAAAGGCCTAGCCAGGCGCTACTATTTGTGGCACCTGGCTAGGCTTTTGTATTTCTTATTGTTATTTCTTATTGTTATTTCTTATTGTTATTTCTTATTTTAGTTCCTTTTCGTTACATATCATTGTTTTGGAACTATTTTTAATTCTTATATTCTACTTTCTGGCTCTAAATCTAGTTCCTTTTTTATATATTCTATTTATATGGAACTATTTATTATTAACTATCAGCTCTTGTGATTCTTATTTTTAGTTCTTTTTTATTACATATCATTGTTTTGGAACTATTTTCTGTTCTTATATTTTACTTTCTGGCTTTCAATCTAGTTCTTTTTTGTTACATATCATTCTTTTGGAACTATATTTAATCCTTATATTCACACACTACCTATAACTTACCACTACTTAGTAACCAGCAACTACATGCAATAATTCAACGGCTATAGCCTTGGCCTGCAGCCGGTCCCAATACTACGTTCCCCGCTACATCATTATAATCATTTCCGTAATGTGGCACCGCCACGGCGTAAACTTCATGAAGTTTTCATGTCTTCATCATGCGACCAATTTCTGGGATTTCGAGATTTGCTCCTACATTGGTATGTATTGAACGCTTGTTTTAGACCGTGTGTAGGACCATTTCTTTGATTTATGAAATGTTGGTCCTACATTTGAGGCTTGGATATCATGAAGTGTAGGTACAAATCTTTGAATTACGTATGGTTGGTCCTATATTTGACACTTGGATCTCATAAAATGTAGGTACAAATCTTTGAATTACGTATGGTTGGTCCTACATTTGAGACTTGGATCTCATAAAATGTAGGTACAAATCTTCGAATTACGTAGGATTGGTCCTATATTTGACACTTTGATCTCATAAAATGTAGGTACAAATCTTCGAATTACGTATAGTTGTTCCTACATCTGAAGCCTAAATCTAATAAAGTGTAGGTACAACTATCAGGAATTGGATGGATTGCTCCTACATGGTGTCGCCACAACATAAAATTTATGAAGTTTTCCCACTACTCATATCCAAGCCACTACATATAACATTTCCTTGGCCTGCAGCCGGCCCCAACACTGCGTTCCCCGCAGCTCTACTTATATCATTTCCGTATCGCAGCACCACCACGACGTAAACTTCATGAAATTTCCCCACCCCACAAGTTTATAAAAATTTAGTAATCACATCACCGTATCTTCCTTGTTCTTATCTGAATAATTTTGTAAAATTAATATCGTAATAACGTTAACGCAATACAAACTACATCTTTAGTTAAACACTCTCCATTATAAGCAATAGAGCTATACCTATCTTATAGACTTACTACTTAACACATGCAACTTAAGATATTTAATCTTAAAAACATACATCCTAAGTCATTACAACTTAAAACATTGCATCGTAAAACACAATAACCTACACCAACCAATTCTTATGGGGACAATATAAATGGAAGATATCAAAATTCACATAGATCACGACTACCTGCTAATCCCGATTAACAGTAAGTCCGAGATTCAGACTATCAAGTTTTCTGTAGATGATAAGCCTGCATATTCATTTGACATACCAATTACTTCAGATAATTCTGAGAACTGCTACATATTTGACTTCTACGCATCTCTCCCAGTTGCAAGGTACAAGAATAAGTATCTGCACCTTGAGGGGTATTTTTCGACTGCGTTTAAGACACAGCTGAAGCAGTCTGATGACATTTTTTATTCCAAAAATGATGCGCCTTATATCCACTTTGCTCCAAATGGTGGATGGCTGAACGACCCGAATGGCCTGGTGTACCTGAATGGCATATACCACATGTTCTATCAGTGCAATCCATTTGGCCAGACATGGGGCAACGTTTCGTGGGGACACGCTACCAGTACGGATTTGCTGCACTGGATTCACAAGCCGATTGCTCTTTTTCCAGATCAGAATGGTCAGATATATTCAGGCTGCGGAATAGTCAATGAGGACGGGCTTCTCGGACTTCCAAATGATGCGCTTATCTTCTACTACACGGCTACAGGCACCAAAAACGATATTACCGACAAGCAGCTCTTCCACCAGAGGACGGCTGTCAGCATGGATAATGGCAAGACTTTCTACAAAGCTGCCGATATTATCCTACCTTCTATCACTGATGAAAATCGTGACCCAAAGGTCTATAAACATCCTGAATCCCACGGTTACTACATGGTTTTGTATATGGAAAAAAATACCTATGCTATTTTCCACTCGTTCGACATGATGAATTGGGAGCATTCGCAGGATCTAGAATTCCCACAGTGTTCAGAATGTCCAGACTTAAGGCCAATTCCTGTTGAAGGTGCAGATGGCGAGAGCCACTATGTTTTTTGGCTTCCAAATGGATATTATGTGCTAGGCGAATTTGACGGTTTCACATTTACGCCTACCTCCAATATGAAGCGCATATATGCAAATGCCCCTGATGCTAAAAAATCAGCTTACGCAGGCCAGACCTACTCTGGCATAGAGGACAGAGTTGTCATGATGCAGTGGCTGAGATTTCAGCCTGAAGGCCTTGTATATTCTGGCATTATGGCTGTTCCAAGAGAACTTGTGCTGATTCCGGATGGCGATTCCTACAAGCTCGCGATGCACGCTGCAAGGGAGATGTACTTCCAGAGGAAGCTTATTACAGAGCATAAGGGCAAAGAAGCCTTTGAATATAACCATGTGCCAAAGGGCGCAGTGCAAATAGAAATCAATATTACTAATAAGACTGGAACCATAAATTCCAATATTTACGGTAATACCATCACTTACGACATCAAGACTGGCAAGCTGATCGTCAATGGTGATGCGGTTTACATGCCTGCTCAGGCAGTCAACCTCAATATAATACTGGACAAAGAAGCTCTCGAAATATCTGCAGATTACGATACATCGATAGGTTTCTGGGAGATTAAACACCAGTATGAATCAGACCTTATACATATTGAATCAGAGAGAAATATTGAAATTCAGGTCTTTGAGATTAGCTGACTTATATATATATTGCAGGGAAACTACTTTATAATTATTTATTACTCTTTTTAATCTAGTTTAAGTTACTTGCGATAACATTTTTTTACAAACCTTTTAGCAAATTTATGTAATAACGGCATTTTTACTAGTATCTAAGTCTCGTATTTACCTTTTTTTTACAATTTTGTGTAATTGTTATTTGCATAAATTTACGGTATGATTAATTAGTAAGCGAAGGCGATAATATTTTAAGTGTTGCCGGTTAACAAAGTTGACTACGTAGAAGTAACACATCGGAGGTAAAATGAGTATTAACGAAGTATTTACACTCATAGCAGGTCTTGTAGGCGGCCTGTCATTGTTCCTGTACGGAATGAATGTTATGAGTGGGGGCTTGACAAAAGCTTCAGGCGGAAAGCTCGAGAGCACACTTAGTGCAATCACATCTAATCGAGTTCTCGCATATTTATTTGGCGTAGGCGTTACAGCCCTCGTTCAGTCATCATCTGCGTCCACAGTAATGGTCGTAGGTCTTGTAAATTCAGGTATTATGACTCTTAAGCAGGCGGTCAATGTTATCCTGGGAGCAAATCTTGGTACAACATTTACAGCATGGCTTCTTAGTTTGAACGCTATCAGCAGCGATAATTTCTTAATTAATTTATTCAAACCAACATCTTTCACACCTTTCCTTGCACTGATTGGTATTGTTCTGTTCATGTTCACCAAGTCAGATAAGAAGAAAAATGTCGGTGTTATCCTCTTAGGATTTGCAGTATTGATGTTCGGTATGAACATGATGTCAAGTGCAGTTTCACCACTTAAGGAAGTTCCAGAATTCCAGGAATTCCTGATGACATTCAAGAACCCAATTATCGGTCTGATGGTCGGTATTTTATTCACAATGATGATTCAGAGCTCAGCCGGCACCATCGGTGTTGTTCAGGCTCTTTCACTATCCGTATCAATTACTTACAGCATGGCTATTCCAGTAGTCATCGGTGCCGAGGTTGGTACATGTATCACAGCTATCCTCTCATCATTTGGTGCTAACAAAAATGGTAAGAGAACAGCCCTTATGCATCTGTATTTCAACATAATAAAAGCTGCTACATTCATGATTGTGTTCTATGCAGCACATACAATATTCAATTTTGCATTCATGGAGCAGCAGGCCGGAATGGTTGGTATTGCCAGCATACATACACTTGTAAACCTTGTATCTACACCACTTATGCTTCCATTCTCTGGAATCCTTGTTTCACTTGCACTCAAGACTATTCCTATTGATGATAAGGAAAAAGAGCAGCTCGAGCAGGAAAAAGGAATTGCAGCACTCGATGCACGTTTCCTTTCAAACCCTCCATTTGCTCTTGAGCAGAGTAGACAGGCTGCAATCGATATGGCAAACGATACTAAGGAATGCCTGTTCAAGGCTATCAGCCTTATGGACAATTATGATGAAGAGGTTGCAAACGAAGTACTCAGACTTGAGCAAAAAACTGACCGTTATGAGGACCAGCTTGGTACTTACCTTGTAAAGATCAGTAACAACCAGCTGTCCAAGACAGACAGCCATACATTAACAACTCTTCTCCATTCAATTTCTGATTTTGAGAGGATTGCGGATCACGCACTTAACATCATGCAGGTTTATCAGGATATGAATCAGAAGGGACTTGAGTTCTCAGCTAAGGCAAAAGAGGAAGTTACAGTATTTGGACGAGCTATCGAAGATATAATCAATACTTCTTTTGCAAGCTTTGAGAGAAACGATATCAAGCTGGCTAAGACAGTTGAACCTCTTGAAGAAGTTATTGACGGAATCCACATGGAAGTTAAGAGACGACACGTAAGACGTCTTCGTAAAGGTAAATGTACTATCGATCTTGGATTCGCTCTCTCAGATATTGGTACAGATTTTGAAAGAATTGCTGATCACTGTAGTAACATCGCAGTATCATTGATTCAGGTAAACGACGACACATTTGATACTCACGAATATATCGAAATGCTCAAGGAAGAAAAGAACACAGCATTTGAACAGGCAGTTGATTTCTATGAGAGAAAGTACAAGCTCCCTGCTTCTAAGGCTGATGAAGAAGACTTTTCTCCTGCATTTGCAGCAGAGCATCCGATTCTCGTAAATGTAAAGAGCTATGAAAACACTTATACTCCTGTTTCTGAAGAGGAAGAATCAGCTATAGAAGACCTGATGTCATCTACCAGCCTGTCTGATCTGAAGGAAAAGGTTAAGTCCAAAAAGAAGGCCAAAAAGGAAAAGAAAGAAAAAGAGAAAAAGGCCAAGAAGAAAAAGAAAGATAAGTAAAAATACAAGGAGCAGTCACATTTAGTGTGATATGCTCCTTTTTTTGTGTATAATAGTTTGTAGTTCTAGTAATAAAGGATTAGACTAATTATCATAAATAGTACCTGGAGTTCTCCAGGAGCGCACTAACACAGTACTTACGGAGTTATATTATGAATATCAGAAAACTATCACGATTAGATGAATTATTGGAAAAGCAAAACGCCGAGGAAAAGCTCTTTGGTGCTTCTCTTATGATCGAGCATAAGGGCAAAAAAGTCTACGACACAACTATAGGCACAGACAGGAAGGACAGTATCTACAAGCTGTTCTCTATGACCAAGCCTATAACAGCTGTTGCTGCAATGATTCTATATGAAGATGGTGATTTGGATCTGTTCAGCAAAGTCTCTGACTATCTGCCTGCCTTCAAGGACATGCAGGTCGTAACGCCTAATGGTTTAAAAAAGGCTGAGAATGAAATTACTATAAGAGACCTGCTCAATATGACTTCTGGAATATCTTACGATGGCGATTTTGGCGAAGCCCAGAGATCAATGTCACGCGTGTATAGAGAGGCCAAGATTCAGGTGGGTTCTGGCATTCTCAGTTCTAATACCGATGTGTGCAACAAGCTTGCAGAGGCTTATCTTGAATTTGAGCCAGGCACATCTTACGATTACGGTTTCTCAGCAGATATAATGGCTGGTATCATTGAGGTCATTACTGGTACCAAGTTCTCTGAATTCCTGCAAAAAGAGATTTTTACCCCACTTAATATGACTGATACAGCATTCTATATTGATGAAAATAAGTCACTTCGTCAGGCCGTATTATACCGCCGCTCACGTGATATTAATGACAAGACTCTCGTGCGTGCAGAGGAAGACATCAAGCAGCGTCTTGATATGGACAAGCCGTTCAGCCTTCCTTGGTATGAATCTGGCGGAAAAGGGCTGTATTCCACAATGGAAGATTATACGCATTTTGCTGAAATGCTTATTAATAAAGGTTCTTACCATGGTAAAGAACTCATTGGTCACAAGACACTTGAATTCATGACTTCTAATCAGCTGAGTAGTCCTCAGTTACAGGCTTTTTCACATATGCCTAACTGTCTTGGCTACGGCTATGGCAATTATTTCAGAGTCATGATGAATCCAGGCGCTGCTGGTTCAAACGGAAGTATTGGCGAGTTTGGATGGGATGGTTCCTGCGGCACATACTTTTTTGTCGACCCAACTGAAGAACTGATTGTGATCTACATGCAGCAGGTAGATGGCGGATACGATGCTGACCTCATCCGCAAAATAAGACAGATTGTATACGGAGCCTGCTGATAATGAAATCTGGTAATAAATTGTTATTCAGGATACTTATGATAATCGGGACTATAGCATCAATTCTGTTTATCAGCATTATCATATGGGTAATTGGTTCTTTCATAGGTCATAACAAGATTATGGCAAACGCTCAAAATAAGGGATATAACATAACTCAGGACAATCTGTTTGAATATACGATAGATGAAGGCGGTATAAAATATTATTACAAGAGATACTGGGTCAATGCCTGTTTTCTCGGATATGAGGCTAATATAGTTCCGCACTTCACCTCTGAAAACATTGTAAACCGCAGTGTTACGGTAAGCGTATTCAAATATGGCTTAAATACATATGAAGTAACTGTTGATGAAGAAGGCTACTACTATGATGTATCTGGTGAGATTGAAGATTTGATAAGTCTTCGTTCATATCCATGCTATTCTGATTTTACAGATTCATATTTTAACAATAGTCAGTGGAGAGATCCGCTTTCTACGCATAGAAAATGCTATGATTACATAACCAGCTCTGTCATTACTCCGGAGGAGTTATCTGATATGTATGCGGATGCACTGGAGATTTGTGATGAACTGAATTAATTAGTTATACTATTCATTTAAAATTGGTCTATTATCGCGGCTTTGAAACGTAGTGATATAGTCAACTTAATAGGCTTTCAGAGAGGATATACAGATGGAATTCGAAGGCATAGAAAAAAAGGAGTCGGGCAAGTTCATCACCCGATATGACCTGCATTATAGAACTGTTGATAACAAGGAAAAAGTATATGAAATGATCAGCCGTAATGACAACATAGTTGATCTTGCCGGCGTTCAGAATCCTCATCCAGACTCAGTCGTACTGATAATTGAGGATGAGGCTCATGAGCATATCCTTATAAGCAAGGAATTTAGGATGGCTGCAGGCAGCTGGGTGTACAACTTCCCTGCTGGTCTCATTGATCCAGGTGAAACTCCTGAGCAGGCTGCAAAGCGTGAACTGTGGGAAGAGACAGGCTTAGAGCTCTTATCAATTGATGATTTCATCGGTGACAGCTACAGTGCAATAGGTTTTTCTAATGAAAAAAATGTCTGCATAGTCGGAACAGCCCGTGGTGAGTTCAAAAAGAGTACTTCAACCTTTGAAGAAATTGAACCTGGCTGGTACAGCAAAGCTGAAATCAAAGAGCTGTTAAAAACCGCTCCATTTGCCGCAAGGACTCAGGCATACTGCTATTTGTGGTCGAAGTGATTTTTTTATATTAAAAAGCCGTTTTATGAATATGGTATGGCTTCATCATATTCATAAAACGGCTTTTATTATTGTAGTTATATTACCTAAACTGCAACCTTATAGCTACTTTACTCAAACTGCAAGATGCAGAAGGTTAGTTGCAAGTGTGAAGTATACGAGTAGTGAAATCGCATCTACAATAGTTGTGATCATTGGGCTCGCCATAACTGCAGGGTCGAATCCAATTCTATCTGCCAACATAGGGAGCATGCAACCAATGAGCTTGGCACAACATACTACTATTACTAGTGTCAGACATACAACTGCTGCAACCGTAATTGATATTCTGTCTATTATTATTAACTTGACAAAATTCGCACTTGCAAGTGTGATACCGCAAAGGGCTGCAACACGAATTTCTTTCCAAACTGTCTTGAAGAAATCTGAGAATTCAATCTCATTAAGTGACAGACCACGGATAATTGATACGCTTGCCTGTCCACCTGCATTTCCGCCTGTATCCATCAGCATAGGAATGTATGCTGTCAGCACTACATATGCAGAAAGTGCATCTTCAAATCTTGTGATAATTGCGCCAGTGAAGGTCGCACTTATCATGAGGAGTAGTAACCATGGCATTCTCTTTTTATAAGTCTCAAGAATACCTACCTTGAAGTATGGCTTGTCCGTTGGGAGGATAGCAGCCATCTTCTCGATATCCTCTGTAGCCTCTTCTTCCATGATATCCACAACGTCATCGATTGTGATAATTCCGACCATTCGGTTCTCATTATCAACAACTGGCATGGCTGTGAAATCGTATTTCTGGAAGGTCTGGGCTGTTTCTTCCTGGTCGGTCATAGTGTTGATACTGATGACCTTGTCGTTCATTATCTCACCGATGATTTCGTCCGGCTTCATAATGAGGAGATATCTAAGCGCTACTGTACCTACAAGAACTCTTTCTCTTGTAAGAACATAGCAGATGTTAACTGTCTCTGAGTCAAGACCGATCTTTCTGATGCGGTCGATAGCCTCTGCTACTGTCATGTCCTGATCAAGGTCAACATATTCCACCGTCATGATACTACCAGCAGAATCTTCTGGATATCTGAGAAGGTGATTGATATCTTTTCTTGTATCAGGGTGAGCATTGGCCAGGATGCGTTTAACAACGCTTGCAGGCATCTCTTCCAAAAGGTCAGTAGCATCATCTGCCATCAGGTTATCGATGATGTTAGATGCTTCCTTATCAGATAGAGATTGGATGATATACTGCTGATCATCCAGCTCCAGGTTAGCAAAAACGTCTGCTGCCATGTCTTTTGGCAAAATTCTGAACATTTTAAGTGAATCTTCGTTTTCCATCTCATCCATAAATGCAGCGATATCTGCTGTGTTCATCTCGGAAATAGTCTGGCGAAGCTTCGTGTACTGCTTGGAGCTCAGAAGATCAGTAAGTATTTCAGTGTACTTTACTTCTTCTTCCATTGCTTTTCTCCTTTAGATATGTGGTTTTTATGCGCCATCGTCGGGGCACGGGATTGTCGCTAGACTGTATATGAGTATCCTGTTTCATAAAAACCACCACCTTTCTTACGGAGCAAAGCTCTTTATTTGAAATCACAAATTAATTATCGTTTATTTGCACGTAAAATGCAATTACTATTAGCCGGAATATTATGTGTCAGGATTCTAGTTGCACAAAAATATTTTGGCCTCATTTAATGTAACATAATTTTCATAATTATCCTACCCAAAAAAACCTTAAGATTTCTTTTAGTTTATTCTGGAATAAAAATGTTCTATTTTTCGTACTATTTTTTATCCGCTGCCATGTGGGGATATGATCAAAATTTGCAATTTGTTTTATGTCGTTGCGCTGACAAGTTGCGCAGATTTAGTAAAAAATTCGCTAAATTGCGCAAGCTTTTTTTAGTATTATCTCCGAAAATTTTTTTACTTATTGACCTAGAGATATATTTTCAGTTATCTTAATATCAATAGAAATGTGGAAACGTTACCGGAAACGTTGCTGTATCACATTCAAATATGGGGGCCCTGGTTACTATATAATGTCATGAAATTTTTTGGGAGGATTATATGATCAACAAAAAAGTATCTGGAAGGCTTTTATCTATGTTACTAGCTGCAGGCGTTGTAGTGTCTGGATTTGTCACAGCACCTACTGCCCAGGCGGCGTCTACTAATGATTACGGATTACAGAGTAATATCGAGGATGGCACAATCTTACATTGTTTTGACTGGACTTATCAGCAGATAATCGATGAATTACCAAATATTGCAGAGGCTGGATTTAGCACAATTCAGACTTCACCAGCTCAGGCGGCTAATACTTCAGATTCTATCTGGTATTATCTGTATCAGCCAGCAGGCTTCTATGTAGGAGATGCCGGACTTGGTGATGCTGATGATCTTCAGGAGCTGTGTTCTGCTGCAGATGAATACGGTATCAAGGTAATTGTGGATGTTGTAGCCAATCATCTTGCCGGTGATCACACTTATATTGATGATTCTCTAAAGGCATCAGAATACTGGCACAACTGCTCAGGTTCTATCGATTATTCAAATCGTTATCAGGTAACACACTACGACATCGGTATGCCTGATATCAATTCAGAACATTCTTATGTACAGTCAAAGGTATCAAGCTATATTTCAGAGCTTAAGAGTTATGGCGTAGACGGAATCAGATGGGATGCTGCCAAGCATATCTCTCTTCCATCGGAGTCATGCGGATTCTGGAGTTCTGTAATTGACTCTTCTATGTTTAATTATGGCGAAATTCTGGATACTCCAGTTACAAATAATTCCTCATATGCTAATCAGCTGATGAGTGAATACACAGATTATATGTCTGTTACAGATTCTATTTACAGTTCAACTGTTACAGGAGCTATTAAGGACGGCACAGTTCCTTCAGCTTATGGCTCATGGACACTGGTTGACGGAATAGATGATGACGAAGTTGTTTATTTTGCAGAGACTCATGATACATACTCCAACACAACAAGTGAAGGCGGCTGGACTAAGTATCTTGATCAGAATATAATTGACCGTTCATATGCAATCCTTGCATCTAAGGCAAACTCAACTGCTCTGTATTTCTCACGTCCATCAGCTACTGAGAAAACAGACATCAAGATTGGTTCAAAGGGTAGCACACACTTCACATCAAGCGAAGTTGCAGCTGTTAACAAGCTCCACAATGCATGTGCAGGTGAGTCAGAGTATTACACAACATCTGATAATGTAGCTCTCGTTGCAAGAGAGTCAGGTGCAACTCTTGTACTTGGTTCTGGCAGCAATCAGAATGTAAGCATAACAAATCCAGATGGTCAGCTGGCTGAAGGTACATACGAAGATCTTGTATCTGGTAGTACATTTACAGTAACAGCTTCTACAATCTCTGGATACATTGGTTCTACTGGTATTGCTGTTCTGTTAAATGATGACGGCGATGATAATAATGATGATAATAATGATGATGGAAAGTCTGGTGAGAACAGAACTATTTATCTTGATGTAAATGCATGCAGCTGGTTCACAAATGATTCTGCAGTTCCTGCAATCAAGACTAACTACGACAGCGACTACACAGAAATGACAGAAACAACAGTTAATGATGTAACTGTATATGCTGCAAGCGTTGACACTAATGCAACATCAGCAACTATAGCAAGACTTCTTCCTAGCGGAGATGTATATAACGAAAACAGCATCACTCTTAGCTCAGACGTTAACTACTACACTTCAGACAGCAACTGGTCTGACATCTCTACATCTTATGTAGAAGTTGATGATGGTGATAACAATGATGATAATGGCGATGATGAAGATGTAACTACTACAATTAACCTGTACTTTACTAATAATTACAACTGGGATGAT
>CAMJFD010000008.1 GCA_946404845.1 uncultured Butyrivibrio sp.
TTTCCATATCAAGTCTTCTGATAGAAGACGAATCAATATTATCAGAGTATTTGGCAATTCTGTTCTTACCTGATCTCTTTGCCTCATACATTGCAATATCAGCTTTTTTGATCAGATCTGATACATTATTACCATCATCAGGGAATACTACTGAACCCATACTCATAGTACAGTAATAATCGCCGTCCTTGAGATACCATGGCTTAGCAAAAATGTGTTTAACATCTTCCAGTATCCTGTCATATTGATCAAAATAATCACTAGGAACGATAATGACAAATTCATCACCGCCCATACGATAGCATGAATTTCTGATTCCGTCTACACTTGATATTGCTCTTGAAATATCCTGCAAGAGGATATCACCATACTGATGACCAAGTGTATCATTAATATGTTTGAAATCATCCAGGTCAAGGTAGCATAATACTCCTTTTCCACCGTTTTCCTGTACCTCGTCAACGAACTTGGCAAGATCCCTTTCACAACACATTCTGTTATACAGACCTGTCAGGAAGTCTGTATAAGCCTGCTGCTCAATTCGCTTCTGATACATCTTCTTTTCAGTAACATCATAGATAGCGCACAGGGATACAGGGCGTCCATCGACCCAGTTAATACGTGTATAATATAGATCATACCATCTGCTTCTTTCTTCATGGTATATCTCGTAATTTCCGCTTTTACTCTTAGCCGGAATACTGCTTTCAAACAGATTTTCCAGCGTCCCATCACTCAGCTCTCTTGAAAAGTTATTTCTAAGACTTCTATTGGCAAAGAGAAGTGCCTTAGTCTTAATATCTCTTACATAGATCGAACTTCCGACATTATCCAGTATTGCTTCAAGTGAAGCAAAAGAACTTGCGATAGAATTTCTCTGAATTCTCTTAACAACAATGTTCTGAAGAATTCTGATTGCATCATTAATGAATTTGATATCTTCTATGGTCCATATATGCTGCTTTCTGTTCTCACAAAATGCCGCATAGAAACCTATTGTTCCATTTATAATAATAGGCATGGAAACAACAGCCTTTATACCCAATATCTCCAGCTGTTCTCTCTCACCAGGAGTCATATTTGTATCATAAGACACGGCAAGTGTCTTGCTGGAATTAAGGAACCAGCATCTGTCTATATCAACTGTTTTATCAAAGATTAGATGTTCATTAGAAATACGCCACTGAACGACAATATCCATAAAACTGTCATCAGTATGAACACGGCTGACAAAAGCATGGCTGACCTCCAGATAAATTGCTACTTTCTCGAGAATTTCTGCCATTATCTTTTCTATTGACTCATCACTATCAAGTAGTGAAACTATTTCTGCTGTAGTCTCTGCTCTTCGCACAGACTTTTCAATTTCGATTTGCTCCTGCCTACTCTTCTCAACGGTAATAGTAGCAGCATTTCTAGACTCTTCAATTTTATTTATCACACTCATCATGTCTCTTATGAAATCAAGCGCGTGATAAAACTTCTTTTCTGTAATCTGATATCTAAAATCAGTGATAGGAGGAACCTTGTATAATTCGGCATCGTACTCAGCATCAGTTATAACACCACACAGAATCCAGACAGCAAAAATTCTGTCCTCACCTTTTACAGCAACAGCAGCGAGCCTGAGATTAGGCACATCTGTGATTTCCACAGCCTGGTCCTCAAGTTCGCTTTCCGTCACACGCATGTATATGTTGTGTATTCTGATGTCACTAATATACTGCTTAATGAATTCTGTCTCTGCTGTCAGCCCTGAAAAATCTGTAACCTTTTCACCTGCTGCATTGAGACACAGAGCATAAACTCCTGCGGTCTCACAAAATCTTTTCTGTAACTTCTCTAGGCTACGTTCATGCTGGGCAAAAAAATCATCATTGAGAACAGAATTTGCATTATCTGTTACTTTTGCCACAAGCTTCCCCTCACTGAAAAAGTAATCATTTAAATATATAATGATATAGGTGTCAAAAGGTACTTTTGACATCTACATCATATAATTAACTTAAATCAAATATTAGTTATCAACACTATAGTTTGGAGCTTCCTTAGTAATATGAATATCATGTGGATGACTCTCACGAAGTGATGCAGCTGAAATCTTAACGAACTTACCGTTCTCCTGTAATTTAGCAATTGTATCGCATCCGCAATAACCCATACCACTTCTGATACCACCGATGAGCTGGAATACTGTATCTTCTACAGTTCCCTTATATGCTACACGGCCTTCAACTCCTTCAGGAACAAGCTTCTTAGCACCTTCCTGGAAGTAACGGTCCTTAGAACCATTTTCCATAGCTGCGATTGAACCCATTCCACGGTATACTTTATACTTTCTGCCCTGATACAGTTCAGATTCACCTGGAGCTTCATCACAACCAGCAAGCATTGAACCCATCATTACTACGCTACCACCAGCTGCGATAGCCTTTGTAATATCACCTGAGTACTTGATACCACCATCAGCGATGATTGGTACACCATACTCTTTAGCAACTGCATAGCAGTCCATAACAGCTGAAACCTGAGGAACACCGATACCAGCTACAACACGAGTTGTACAGATAGAACCAGGTCCGATACCAACCTTGATTGCATCAGCACCAGCTTCGATAAGAGCCTTTGTTGCATCTCCTGTTGCTACGTTACCAGCGATTACCTGAAGTTCAGGATACTTCTCTTTAATCATCTTGACACAATTGATAACATTCTGAGAATGTCCATGTGCAGAATCAAGAACAATACAGTCTACCTTAGCATCTACAAGTGCTGCTACACGGTCGAGACAGTTAGCTGTGATACCAACACCAGCACCACAAAGGAGTCTACCCTGTGCATCCTTGGCTGCATTAGGATACTTAATTGTTTTTTCAATATCTTTTATAGTAATAAGACCTACAAGATTGTAATCATCATCTACAAGTGGAAGCTTTTCCTTCTTGGACTTAGCAAGGATTTCCTTAGCTTCCTCAAGTGTAATACCAGCCTTAGCTGTAACAAGATTCTCACTTGTCATAACTTCACTGATTTTCTTAGAATAATCTGTTTCGAATTTAAGATCACGGTTAGTAATAATACCTACGAGTTTCTTACCCTCAGTAATTGGCACACCAGAAATCTTGAACTTTGCCATAAGAGCATCAGCATCTCCAAGTGTGTGATCTGGTGATAAAGAAAATGGATCTGTAATTACGCCATTTTCTGAACGCTTAACCTTATCAACCTCTTCTGCCTGAGCTTCGATTGACATGTTCTTGTGGATTATACCGATTCCACCCTGTCTGGCCATTGCTATAGCCATTCTGTGCTCAGTAACTGTATCCATTCCTGCGCTCATCATAGGAATGTTAAGTTTAATCTTCTTTGTAAGATGTGTACTTACATCTACCTGGTTTGGTATTACCTGTGAAAACTGAGGTACAAGTAATACATCATCAAAAGTTATGCCTTCGCCAATAATCTGTCCCATTTTTGTCTCCTTAAAAATTAATCCATAAATACTTTTCGTGGTGCTACGTTTTTGATTGCATTAACCATTTCCTCATTTGGCTCAAATACAATCTTTTCTTTGTCATCATAAATCATGACATATCTGGTATCAGGCTGGTTCTCAACTCCAGTACTGAAATCCAGATTCTTGTAAGTCTTGTTCTTGTACTCGTCGAGGTGGTAAGACTTGGCTTTCGCTAATATAGTCATACGCTCTGTATCAAACTTACCAACATTTTTTCTTTTGCTCTTGTTAAAAATCTTATCAACACTGATTTCGCGATCACAATATAGATACTCGTACTCAACATCTGCATTCATAGTTGCAAAATAGGCAGCTATTGCAAAAATAACAACACCTACTAATGCTATTGGCATCATGAGCCCTACTATAAAGCAGGCAGCAGCAAGCATAATTGTCAAGATCTTAAGAAACTTCATCAGAACAGAGGCTTTCCCCTTTACAAGACATTCAACATAGTTATTGTCGTTCATCATGCTCAAATCTTATCCTTCCTTCTATGTTTTATGATACGGGATTTTAGACTTTTTTATCCCTGATAATGATAAAAATCAAAAAAATGGGAACTGTACCCATCTATTGCCCCTATCATCTCATCATATTATCGAATATCTTATATTACTTTAATCAAAGTTTCAAGCGTGAAAATTCATCAATTTTTTATATTTATCAGATTGCACAAAGCAGTGTTTACCGCTAAGATATTATTTGTGTTGTTTTTTAAATAGATTATATTTCCATACATATCCATTTTACACTATAAAATAGTAAATATTAATCGGTTAATTATAAAATTTTAGAGAACAAGATATTGTACTTCAGGAGGATTTATCTATGCCAATTAACGACAATCCAAACGAACAGTGGCAGAAATTAAAGGGGCAGGGATTCAAAGCGCATCTGGCTTATTTCTGGGAATATTACAAATTCTATGTAATCGGGGGAATTCTGGCGATAGTATTTATTACAGCTCTTGCCAAAGATATCGGAAGCAATCTCCCATACGGCTTATATACTATAATGCTTAACAGCACTAATACCAGCACAGATACTCAGAATGCTCTGGAAGCAGAATTTGCTGAATATGAAGGCATTGATACAAATGAACTTGATGTTTTCATCGATACTACAACAAGTATTTCTGTAGATTCCTACGATGAATACACAATGTCCAATATGGAAAAAATCATGGCGCTTACAGCAGCCAAGGATATAGATGTTATGACAGCTGATCCTGAGATGTTTGCATACTATGCAAAGTCAGAAATGTTCTATGATATCACAGAATTATTTACTGAAGAGGAACTTGAATCAATTGGTGCACAGTACTATTACATCGATCAGGACTATATAGATTACATCAGTTCTGAAGAATATCAGAACAGTCTTACATCAGATACTGAAGTTGCTGATTACACAGAATTCTCAAGTACTAATCCAGACGATCTTGGAAATCCTGTAGCCTTCGGAATCGTAGTAACAGATGCTCCAGTAATAACAGACAACAGCCTCTATACAGGCACAGAAGTAATAGCCGGCATCATCTGCAATACACAGCGAGTAGATACTGCCAAAGACTATATCATGTACCTGTTTGGAAAATAAAAAAATAATAATTTAAGAAAGAAAACATTTAAGAAGCCGGTAGCATTTGCTACCGGCTTCTAGGTGTATTAAAGCATATTAACAGCATCAAAGCTGAGTGCTTACGAAAATATCATAAATGGCTTTTATAGCCTTCTCAAAGTCTCTTGTCTCAACACCGATGATGATGTTAAGCTCTGAAGAACCCTGGTCGATCATTCTTACGTTTACATTTGCATGTGCAAGTGCTGAGAAGATTCTTCCAGCAGTACCTCTTGTAGACTTCATACCACGACCAACAACTGCGATAAGAGCAAGATCTGATTCAATTTCAAGCAGGTCTGGCTTAGCAAATCTGTGAATTTCAGATACAACGCTCTGCTCTTTTTCTATAAATTCATCCTGTGAAACGAATACTGTCATAGTATCGATTCCTGATGGAACGTGCTCGATTGAAATATTCTGATCTTCAAATGCCTGCAGAACTTTTCTTACGAAACCAACTTCTGAGTTCATCTGATCCTTAAGAATATTTACACAGCAGAAACCTTTTTTACCAGCGATACCTGTGATTGTGTACTTAGCTTTTTTAGCTGTAGATTCTACAATCCATGTTCCTGGATCTTCTGGCATATTAGTATTTCTGATGTTAATTGGAATACCTTCTTTTCTAACTGGGAATATTGCATCCTCATGCAGAACAGAAGCACCCATGTATGCAAGCTCTCGGAGCTCTGTATAAGTAATTGTATCAATCTGCTCAGGCATCATGATGATACGAGGATCTGCAATCAGGAATCCTGATACATCTGTCCAGTTCTCATATACATCTGCTCTTACAGCTCTTGATACAATTGAACCTGTAATATCAGATCCGCCTCTGGAGAAAGTCTTGATTAATCCATCTGGATATGCTCCAAAAAATCCCGGGATAACAGCCTTTGGTGTCTTCTCAAGCTTCTTGCTCATGAGCTTATTAGTCTTTTCAGCATCAAAGTTACCATTTTTGTCAAATGCAACTACTGTTGCTGAATCTACGAATTCATATCCAAGGTAGTTGGCCATAATGATACCATTAAGGTACTCACCTCTTGATGCAGCATAATCTTTACCAGCTTTTGCTTTAAAGTTCTTTTCAATAGTCTTGAACTCATCCTTAAGACTCAGCTTAAGATTTAATCCGTTAATGATTTCATCATATCTTGCCTTTATATCTTCAAGTGCCTTAGAGAAATCCTTGCCTTCTTCTGCAAGTGCGTAGCAGGCATACAGCATATCTGTAACCTTAGTATCCTTTGAATTTCTCTTTCCTGGAGCAGAAGGTACTACGTACACTCTGTCTGGATCAGCTTTGATGATGTTTCCTACTTTTTCGAACTGCTCAGCACTAGCCAGTGAGCTACCGCCAAATTTTACTACCTTTTTCATAATTCTCTGATATACCCCTTTACTGTCTTAAGTGTATTTTTCTTTTCTTCGAAATGCTTTTCAGAAATAAGATCTGTTACAAAAGCAAATTCGCCAAGATCATTTTCGATAACTTCTATCTTGTTGCCAAATACTTCAAGTGCGGCATCTTTTTCAGAATCAGCAACTCTTACAAGGAAACGTCTTACAGCATTATCCTTAGGTGAGAGCTGTGCCTTCTTGTTATTCATATTTACAGCGATATGCTTGTCAAGGTGCTTAACAATATCTACAACATCTGCAACAACAGCACTTGCAGTTGCTTCCTTACCAGCTCCCTTACCATAGAACATTACATCGCCTAACATGTTGCCATGTACTGTAATTGCATTGAAAACATTATTTACACTTGCAAGAATATTATCAGTTGGTACAAGGAATGGAGCAACGATTGTAAAGAATCCGTTATCGTTTCTCTTGCAGCTACCGATCAGCTTGATTGTCATGCCGAGCTTTCTTGCATATTCAAAATCTTCTATTGTAATCTTAGTAATACCTTCTGTATAAATATCTTCATATGAAACGTATTCGCCGCTCATAAGTGAAGCAAGGATAGCAATCTTACGACATGCATCATATCCTTCGATATCAGCCTCAGGATTGCGTTCTGCATATCCTTTTTCCTGTGCTCTCTTAAGAACTGTGGCAAAGCCTGTTCCTTCTTTTTCCATCTTAGTGAGAATGTAGTTAGTAGTTCCATTCAGGATACCCATGATAGAATCAATCTTCTCATGCTTAAGAGAATCATTTAAGCTCTTAAGAACAGGAATACCACCACCTACACTTGCTTCGAAGAGATAACTTACATTATTCTTTTTAGCCAGTTCTACAAGTTCAGGGCCATGTGCTGCAACGAGCTCTTTATTAGAAGTACAAACGCTCTTACCAGCTTCAAGAGCCTGTTTTTCAAATGTAAATGCTGGCTCAAGTCCTCCCATAGTCTCGCAGATAACCTTAACTTCAGGATCCTGTAATATAACATTAAAGTCATGAACAACCTGTGCCTCGTGCTTGTCGCCTGGGAAATCACGAAGATCAAGAATGTATTTTACTTCGATTTCTTCTCCGCAGCTGGCTGCTACTTCTTTATTATTATCATCGATTACTTTTACAACACCGCTTCCTACTGTTCCATATCCTAAAACTGCTATTTTGACCATGTCGTTCTCCATTCTGAAAAAAATTTTATGATATATCTGCGCTTCTACCAGCGATCTGAACTTTATGAATACCGCTCATATTCTCAAGACTTACTACCATGTCAGTAATATCACCTGTTGTAGGTAATACCTGAATACTGATTGACAGAGAGGCAACTCCGTTAAGAGGAATAGACTGATGTATTGTAAGGATATTAGCCCCAAACTCAGCTATGAGTTTGAGTACATCAGATAATAGTCCGAGCTCATCATTCATCTGGAATGTGAGTGTCAGTGTTGTACCCTGCAGACTGTCATGGAATTCATGGATATCATCCTTGTATTTATAAAAAGAACTCCGGCTAATGCCAAGCTGGAGTGCTGCTTCATTTACCGTCTTGACCTTGCCGGATTCAAGAAGCTTCTTTGCCTCAACAACTTTTAGTAATACTTCAGGCACTGCCTGCCTTCTTACTACGTAATATTTAGCTGTACTATTGTTTTCCATTAAATTCTCCATTTCGATGTCTATCTTTAGGAAAATTCCGCCTTTAAAAACAGTATTTCTACGACGGACATTTGTACGTCAATGAAAGAAATTTTATCACAGCAAAGTCATAAAGGCAACCCCTAAACATAAACAAATTTTTGTATATTTATACAAGTCCTTCTATAATGTTGCACAATAAAAGGACTGATCACTATGACCAGTCCTTTCTATTTATCTCCTGAATTACTTACGACCAATTAGTAAAATGCCTTTTTAAATTATCTGATACATAAATATAAGCATATCGCTTTTCTATAAAAATATACCCAGAGCCTGCTGCCAGACTCTATATAAATTCATACCTCCCTTGGCACTATACACTCTCCTGTCACATGCATGGGTCCCACACCATACACAGTATCTTCAGGTTTAAATTGATACTGAAATCCGTTTCAATATCTTCAACTCGTGATTCATATAATACTATATTTTTTTCAAAAAAGGTTCACACAATTTTTACAAAGTTGCGTGAACCTTTTTGTGCATTATTGAGTAGTTTCCAGTTATTCAAGAAGCACTACTGCTTGATTCCTGACCGTCTCACAGAAAGTTTACTTTACTTTTATTTTACACTTTGCTGTATACTTACCATCTTTAGTCTTAACTGTGATTGTAACTGTACCTTTCTTGAGTGCTGTAACCTTACCGTTTGAATCTACTGTAGCAATCTTAGAGTTACTGCTCTTCCATGTAACACTCTTATTAGTAGCATTAGTTGGCTTAACAGTAGCTTTGAGCTGATATGTCTTACCAAGCTTAATTGTCTTCTTAGTCTTATTCAGCTTAACCTTAGTTACTTTGATTGCTTTTTTAACTGTAATCTTGATAGTTGCTGTCTTAGAACCATCCTTAGTAGTTACAGTAATCTTAGCTGTACCAACCTTCTTGGCTGTTACAACACCATTAGCATCTACCTTACATACTTTCTTGTTGCTTGTCTTATATGTAACTTCCTGGTTAGTTGCATTTGATGGAGTAATTGTTGTACTAATCTGGTAAGTCTGACCAACTCTCATAGTCTTCTTAGACTTACTGATTTTAACTCCTGTAACTGCTATAGTTTCCTGAGTTTCTGTTGTATCTACTGTCTGAGTCTTGTCTGTTGTATCTGCCTTTGGTGTCTCTTCATCTTCAATAGTAGTATCAGTTGATGTCTCTGTTGTTGCATCATCTGATGTTTCTGTTGTAGCATCATCTGAGCTACCTGATCCAGGCTGAACTTCTGTTGTCTCTTCTGCCTTTCTGATTACGATAGCACCCATACGGCTTGTAGTTGATGAATCAAATGTAAATGTCATCTGACCATCTTCTACAACGATGTTCTCAAGTACCTGCCATGTATATGATCCTGCTGTATTAGATACATTATATGATGTACCTTCTACTGCACCCTTAACATTACTCTTATAAACTGAGTTACTAAGGATTTCTACCTGGTATGTACCATTTTCGATATCAACCCAGAACTCCTGACCTGCTGGAAGTGCAAAGTCTGTGTATACTGCTGCTGGAAGTGTACCTTCCTTAGTGAAGCTCTCCTGACGGCCCTGTGTAAGCTGAGTTCCATCACTGAATCCCCATCCCTGATCAGCTGTATAAGCAGATCCAAGATCTGTAAGAGGAGTTTCACCACCCTTAGGGTTAACTGTTACTGTTGTCCATCCGTCTGCACTTGTGTTTGCGTTAATACCAAAGTCGAACTTGTAAAGTGCTGGAAGAACTACGCTAACGGTACCAACTACTGCTGTATCAAATCCATCAATGATACCTGTAGCTGTGTATGTACCAACTGTACTTGCATCAACTTCACTTACGTTCCAGTCAACTGCTGCTGTTCCTGTCTCTCCACTCTGATATGTAACATTTACTGTTTCTGGAAGAGCATCCTTAGCATCTGTGTTCTTATCCATTTCAACATATACAGATTCTGCTGCTACGATGTAATCAGCTACAACATTTACCACCTGAGTAACATCTGCTTCTTCATCGCCTTCTACAGTAGCCTTAAGTGTATATGTACCAACCGTATTTGTATCAAGTTCTTCTGTATTCCATGTAACTGCAACTTCTTCTGATGTTCCGTTAAGGAATGTAGCCTTTACAGTTGTAGGAAGTGTTACATCATGTCCTACGATTACTTCGATATCATCAAGTGCTGCATATCCTGTTGCCTTATTAGCAACAACTGTTACTGTTACTGTAATAGGGTTCTCTGAATAACCTCTTATATAAGCATATGCTGTATATGTACCAGCTGTTGTAATATCAACATCATCTGCTGTATATGATACAGTTACAGTCTGGTCATTACCTTCTAAATCCTTAACTACTGCTGTACCAACATTAGCCTTTAACAGATCTGCTACTGTCTGATCATCAGAGAGAATTGTATCTTCTACAAGTTCCTGATTCTGAATTGCTGTAAGTGAATCTTCTGTAACAGAGCCAATCTGAACTGTTGTAAGCACTTCAAGTGGCAGACTGTAGTGACTAATCTTGCCATCAACAATTGCTGCTACCTTGTATGAATATGTTGTATTGCCAGATACTGTTGTATCTACATATGAGTATAGTGAGTTTTCTGTAACTGTTGTTTCTGTTGTACTATTTTGTGCTGCTTCATATGCTGCAAGAGCTTCATCATAATTAGCTGTCTTAATCTCAAATCCTGTAAAATACATTGATGAGTAACTATTCTTAGTTACTGTATTTACAAGATTAAGCTGCCCATCAGTCACTTCTACTGTCTTTGTTTCTGAGGATGTTGTAATATCACTCTTACCATGTCTGAAATCTGTGAATTCTACATCTTCAGCTGTAAGCTTCTGATAAGTTGCACCTGATCCATTATAAATATACTGTGTAACTTCATATGTTCCATTTGGAAGATCTACCTTGAACTCTGATGTTCCATTTGTAATCCATGCAAGTGCTGAATCATAGTACATATCACTCAGACTATCATCAAGTTCAGAATACTTCTTATCAGAAATATTAGTAACATCTGTAAATCCATATCCAAGTTCTGAACTATATACTGTAGATGCACTTACTGCTGTCCATCCATCCTGTGTATTGCCTGCACCAAAATCAAATTTGTAATCAACTGGTGCTGTTACTGTAGTATCTTCTGTATCTTCAGTTTCTTCTGATGTCGATGTTACTGCTGTAAGATTCTCTTCAGCTATCTCATCGATAACTTCATATTCACCTACATTACCTTCGCTATCAACAGTTGCTCTTGCAATTGCATAGCCTGTTACATCATGTCCATAAGCTGTACCATCATTTGCTGCTGAGAACTGAATCTCTGCACTATTGTATGAAATCTCGCCTTCTGTAAGCTGAGCTGTAAGAAGACCTTCAGAAATGAGGTAACTTGTATGTGCTGGCTGGTTGTATCCAACGTTCTGCCATGCAACACCTTCTCTATAAGCAAGGTCTGTAAGGAGACAAGGAATTACATAATCAGTCTGAATTGTTGTTGAATATACTCTGATCTTGCTGTTATCAGAAGAACATCTTGCAATAATTTCTTCTCTCCAGTCACCCATGATATCAGCAACAAGTCCAAGGTTACCCTTTGTGCCATTACTTGTATATACTTCGCTTGACTCAAAGAGATTTACATTCTGTCCACTTTCATAATCCCACTTTTCAATTGTTGTTGTAAGTGGAACATAAGCTGATGTATCAAATGTGTGATCCTGCATCTCAGCAAGGAGATCTCCATCCCAATAAATTGAGAAGTTACTTGCTGGTGTTGCACCTTCATTTACTGTAATCATTGAGCTGCCTGTAGAATCATCTGAATCATAAATTCCAGAAAGTGATGAGAATACATTAGCAGTTCTTGTATTCCATGCTGGCTCATCGTCTCCTGTATATGCAGGATTTGCAATTGACCAGTACTCAGCGCCTTCATATCTAGGATCGATATCTGCTGCCATACCACGACCTGTATCCTTACCTGTATAGTAACCTGTAAGAATCTCACCTGTTTCTGCATCATGGATTTCTACATGATATGAAGCATCATCATGTTCATGTACATCCATTATTTCAAGACCATCACGGCTTGGAATCCAGTCACCTACATGTTCTGCATCACCATGACCAAGTCCTGTACTATAAAGAACTGATCCGTCATTATCAATTGTAAGTGAACCATAGATGATTTCATCACATCCGTCATTATCAACATCATTTACAGATAATGCATGATTGCCCTGTCCTTCATATTCAGAACCAGCTTTATTAGTATCAAACTGCCAATATACCTTTATTTCCTGTGTTCCATCATCAAGTGTTGATAGATAATATGCTGTCAGACATGTTCTTGTATAATATCCTCTGCAGAATACTGCAAAAGGTGTTTCTCCGTTAAGATAAGCTGTACCTGAAAGGAATCTATCTACTCTGTTACCATATGAATCTCCCCATGCAGATACACTACCTCTTTCTGGAAGATACTCTGTTGTATCAATAAGTTGTCCATCTTCTCCATTGAACATTGAGAAGTATTCTGGTCCATCAAGAACATATCCTGATGAATTTCTGTAATCATTTTCTGTTGAAACAGTTGCTGTATCAAGAGAAGCCATACTGCATTCTCCAACGTATCCCTGTTCTTCAAGATTTGCATTGTATGTTGTTGTTCCATCTGCAGTCTTAATAGCAATTTCAGCCTTACCATCTGCATCATAATCCCATACCTGGAACTGTGTATAATGTGCACCAGATCTGATGTTAACACCTAGATCGATTCTCCACATAAGCGAAGCTGCACCTGTTGCAAAATTAATGTCATATCCATCAATAATTGTTGTTCCTGTATAACCTGACTTTGAGTTATCCTGAGCATTACTTGGATACCACTTAACGATGAGTTCGAGCTCACCATCACCATCAAGATCACCTACAGACATATCATTTGCTGTATATGTACATGTAGAACCATCTGGCATTGTCTGGTCTTCTGGCTTATTGAGCTGGAATTCCTGATACTGGTTATTCCATACTGCAGTTGAAACTGATGATAAGCCAAGAGCTGCATCATTAGAACCAACAACTGTATATGTATCAGAAGCGCTACCGCCTTCATCTACGCAGTTTGTTACGTTAATACCTTCCGCAATAGCTGTACCATTTCTATAAACTGTAAATGTTGTATTTACACTGTTATCTGCATTTAAGTCGCCTTCAAATGCTCTCCAGCTAAGATATACACCTGATGTAATTTCGTTACCATCTGAATCTGTTGCTGTTACCTTAGTCTCAGCACCTGCATCTCCACCAAGGTTAATAGCTACAAGCGCTCTAGAAGCATATGATTCAAGTCCGCCTGCTACAAGGCTTCCTACTGCTGGTGTGATGCATACCTCTGACATTTCACCAATACCAGCTGCATTACTAGCTGCAACTTTGTAGTAATAATGAATATTTGTCTTTACTGTATCATCTGTATATGAAGTTGTTGTTGCTTCACCAATCTTAGTGAATTCTTTAAATGCCTTATCATCTTCAGCTTTCTGAGAACGATAAACGATATATTTGATAACACCTTCTGTAGAATCATTAGCATCCCATGAAAGTGATACATGATCCTGAAGTTCTGTTGCAGTCTCATCTGGGCTTGTGCACACAAGATTTGTAGGAGCTGCTGGGAGTTCTACGCTGCTATCAATCATTTCCTGTGTTACCACATTACTTGCAGGAGACTCTGTTCCTTCAGAATTTGTACATGTCATGTAGTAGCTATATGTTTCACCAAGGTCGGCAATCATAGCTCTGCAGTCAAGCTCTGAATCAACAAGTTCCTGAGCTGTAAATGTCTTAGCTACGCTGTAATCTGTGTCACTTTCTGACTTCTGATAAACTGTATAGCTAACCGCATCATCAACTGTTCCAAATGAAAGAAGGAATGATGCCTTTGTTCCATCAAATGACAGCTCTGTAATAGCAAGATTTGATGGAGCTGTAAGAAGGCTTGTTATTGTCATACCATTGATGTAAGCATTTGTTCCGCCTACTACAATATTGAGCTGTCCATCTGTTACATCTACTGTACCTGTGCAGCTGCCAAGAGCCTGCTTACATGCAATACTACCAAATGATGCTCCCTCTGCAGTATATGAAGCTTTAATTGTACTCGTGCCTGAAAGAAGGTCACATGCATAAATTGTAACTTCATATGAACCATTTGGAAGATCTACAGCAAACTCGCCTGTACCAAGGTTGAAATCATCTGCCATAGCTGATGAATCATCATTACCATTTCCGCTTCTGTTACGACCATTATTAGGAGCTGTAATCCAACCATAACCAAGTTCTGAATCATATGCCTGATTCTGGTTTACACCTGTCCAGCCTTCCATTGTAGCTGAATCATTGTAGTTAAAGTCAAACTTAAGTCCAGCTTCCTTAGTTGTAACTGTTATTACATCTGATATTTCGCCCTGTCCAAAGCTGTTCCATCCAGCTACTGCATAAGCATATGTAACACCAGATTCACAACTTGAATCTGTATAAGATGTCTTAGTTGTTACTGAATACTTAGTAGCATTTGAGAAATCTACATCATCTACTGTCTGTCCATCTTCAAGAGCCTGACGGAAGATGTAATACATCTCTGATCCATCTGCTGCATCCCATGAAAGAGATATGCTTGTTGAACCAACACTTGTTGACTGGAGATTTGTAACCTGTACTGGTGCTTCTGTAGCTGCTTTCATAACAACAAGATTTGCGAGTGAATCGAGCTGATCGTTGAACTTAAGTGCATATTCATTTTCTGTCTGTGCTGCATAATCAAGAATGCCCTGAGCTACAGCCTGTGAGAACTTGTATGCACCATACCACTGAAGGTGAGTACAGTCAGAAGAGCCACCTGTGTATGCGCCTTCTGTATAATCGCCTGCCTGAACACCTGTCAGAAAGAGAGCCTTTGCACCTTCTGCTCCAAAGCTTTCGCAGATATCGCATGAACGAGCTGTCAGATCAATAAGTGGAATATCATACTCTTCAGCAAGCTGAATCATAACCTGACGATATGCTTCGAAGTTACTGTTCCAAGTAACATTTCCATCTGAATCTGTTGAATAGCTGTATCTTGCAACTGGAGTTACAAGGATTGGTGTTGCACCTCTCTGGTAAGCAGCTTCTACATACTGCATGATGTATTTACCAAAGTCTGAGCTTGATACATAACGGTTAGGTCTTGAATATGTTGCATCGTTATGTCCCCACTGTACGAAGAGGTAGTCACCCTGCTTTACATCTTCCAGAAGATCTTCTAACTTACCTTCTGCAATAAAGCTACTTGATGAACGTCCACCAATTGAACGGTTAGATACAATTACGTTCTCTGTTTCATAAACCTGTGACTGTGAATAATCACAATCAGTTTCTTCACGTTCCTCTACAGCAGCGCCAAACCATTCACTGAATACCTGACCCCAACCTGTCTGAGGATAGTAATATGAATCGTATGTCTGAACTGTTGAGTCAGATGCTACGAATACTGTTGGCTTTGAACCAGCTTCCTGTGTCTTAAGACGTGTAATCTTTACTTCAGATACATATACTTTCTGCTCGCTAGCATCATCGATTGTAGTAGCTGAACTTCCAACAAGGAATTTCAAATTGAGCTGCCCATCAATAAGGTTTGCTTCGTAGTTAACTGTCTGTGATCCGCCTGCTGATACTACGATATTAGATGCCTGTGTAATGTCTTCTGCTTCAAGATATGCTGTATAGTCAGAATCTGTAGGGTTATTAAGCGTAACCTCTACCTCATAGTCAGCATTATACAGATCCACATCAAATGTTGATGTATTCTCATATGTATAAACGCCGTAACCAGATGATTCTGTCTCAGTCCATATCTTACTTGCTACAGATACATAATCACTTTCATCTGCTACGTTTGTTGCAGAACCAGATGTAACATTGGCTACTCTTGGGTAATATACGTTATTAACCCATCCGTCAGCTTCTGTATTGTAATCAACATCGCTGAAACCATATCCTGTCTCTTCTGAATATACTGTTTCAGATGTGATTCCATTATCTGAACCGAATTTAAAATCTGCAATTACTGTATCTTCTGTGAAGTTCTCGTATCCATCTTCCCCCTGGTCGATAACAACACCGTCAGAACTTAATTCTTCTGAATCAATTTCAATTTCTTCTGATGAAGCTTCTGTGCTGGCATCATTGCTGGCACTTTCATCTGATACCTCTGAACTTGCATCATTTGATGCATCACTGCTTGCATCTGTTGCTGCATCTGTTTCTTCTGATGACTCACTATTTGACTCTGATGAATCAGAATCTGTAGAATCATCTGTTGTTTTTTCTGTAGTAGTTTCTTCTGAGTCACTACCCTCATTAGATACATCTGTAGACTCCCCGCTATCAGTTGTATCATCTGTAGTTTCAGATGTTTCTGTAGTTTCAGTCTCGTCTGTAACTTCAGTTTCTTCTGTAACTACTTCAAGGTCATCTGAAGACCCTACTGATGCATTAAGTGTTACATCTGATTCTTCAGACTCGGCAAAAGATACGCTGGTACCTATACCACTGAAGAAAGTAGATGTGACCATTGATGCACTCATTGTAAACGCGAGTGCTCTATTTAGCATTCCACGCTTACTTGATTTGGAATTTTTATAATCCCCCATCAACTATACCTCCCATTGCTATGTTTATTATGTATAGAATAATTTTAGTTACAGCTCTGATTTTATAAATTTTTAATAACTCTAACAATTCAAATGGATATGTTTACTGTGCAATTCTGACCATTTTACAAAAACTTTGACTATTTTAGATTTTTATTGTGCAAAGTGTACATTTTTCATTGTAAAAATTATTATATAAATACCTAATTAGCTTTTTTTATAATAAAGAAAGGAATCATTATTCCGATTATTTGTACGAAATAACGATTCCTTTCTTCTTATTACAATAATATGAAACCTACTAATTATTTTTATTACATGCAATGATCATAAACTACTGTCATATCTACTCTGTTGCCCTTAATTCCAACTACAACATCCTGCGCAAGGTTAACAACAATGGACTTTTCCAGCTCGTCCCATGCCTTCTGTGCTTCTTCATCATTTGAGCGATTCTCATCTAGAGAATTCTTGTATTCATTAAGTGACCATGTAACTCCATAACCTGCCATACCCTTGATATCTCCATACATTCCCATTGAATATGGTACGATATCAGCATTGTACTCTCTCTGCAGTTTTACAGCATTGTTATATACGTGAACGCAGTTCTCAATCACATCTCTTACTTTACTCATGAAGCCTTTAACAGCTGCATTTTCGGCTCTAGATGCTGTTCCAAGGATATCATTTTTCTTTTCCATATCCATATCTGTCTTGGCAGTTAATTTGAGGCAGCTCTGATTCTTATATCTTTCAAACCAGATAACAGCACTGTATTCTTCTGCCATTCCCTTGAGCATTCCGATGGTCTCTTCAAAAATAAGATTCATATGGAGCTTGTCTTTAGCAGGCAGCTCCAGCTCATCTATCATTTCATCTGCTCTGCCAAAAGCATTGGTTTCCTGCATATTGGCACTATTTATAACTATCTGGCCGCTCCTGATCTCTGGGACTCTTGAACCTATTGTACTAAGCGCCTCTGAGAAGTCCTTGGTAATTACTATCTTAATAGTATTCTTGTCTATTCTGACGTCAATATCATCAGCAAGGTTAGCAACAAGTGATCTTTCAAGGTCATCCCAGGCTTCCTCAGAATACTTATCCTCTCTTCTCTTTTTCATAAGTTCATCCTGATATGTCTTGAGACTCCATCTGGTCTCTTTTACAGGGTCGTTTACGAATAGAGATGTCAATTTGTAAAAAAAGCCTTTTTCTACGCTGTTCACTCCTGTGGACGAAACTGATATCAGTTCCTTTTGCTTCCTATAATTGATATTGTTGTCCGCTGTCATAATGATATATGAAAGTCTTGAATCTCCTTCGAACTGCATATCAACAGTTGTTTCACCAATAATAGACTTGGCAAGTCTTACTGCTTCTTCTGTAAGTAGTCTGAATCTAAGAGTATTTCTCTCACTTAACTTTACATCTGTCACATACGCATCAAATGTCTTATATACTTTCTCAATGTCTTTTTCTACATCACCTATTTTCACATGCTCTGAATGCATCACAATTTCCCCCTCAAAACTTTTAATAAATCATATTATACATTATTTCGTCTTATTTGAACCACTTTTTTGTATCTACTATTTTAATAATGAAAAATCACCACACTTACAAGCTTCCTTGTAAATGTGGTGATCATTATAATCATCAATATAAACAAGTCCCTCAAGACTTTTTCTTATGCACGTGCCTGATGGTACGCTTTTTCTTTGGTGCCTCGGCCTTAGCTGATTTTGACTTTGATGGGTGAAGGGCACGGCCATTTCTGCGGCCTGATGGCTTACCGGGATCAAGATTACCGTTACCATGCTTTGGCTTCTTGATAGGATTACCATTTTCATCCTTGTTGTTGTCACGAAGCCTCTTATCACGGCTTGTTCCGTCTGGGTTCTCCCACTTCTTCTTACCCTTTACACGTGGTCCCTTTACAACCTTACCGTCCTTGAGCTTGGCTGGTGCTGCCTTACCTTCATCTGCTGATACGTAATTATCAGCAGATACGATATCATCTACATCCTCTTCATAATCATCAATCAGATCTTCCATCAGAGAATAAATCTCTGCAAGACCATCCTTACTCTGAGCAGAGAATGGAATGATCCTGATACCATCTGACATTCTGAGACTATCTCTTAACATCTGAACATGAGCAGCTATCTGACTTGGCTTAAGCTTATCAGACTTAGTTGCGATTATAACAGGAGTAAATCCCTGATAGATAATCCACTCATACATGTTCTTGTCATTTTCGCCCGGCTCATGACGAATATCAATTAACAGAAATACCTGCTTGAGCTGACGACTTGTGTGAAGATAATTCTCAATCATATCTCCCCACTTGATCTTAGTATCCTCAGATACGCTTGCAAAACCGTATCCAGGAAGATCCACCAAATAGAAGGCATCATTAATATTGTAATAGTTAATTGTCTGAGTCTTACCAGGTTGTGAACTTGTCTTGGCATATGCCTTTCTATTCATTATTGAATTGATCAGAGATGACTTACCAACATTTGACTTACCGGCAAATGCAAACTCTGCTTTTCTATTTACAGGAAGTACACTGTTAATACCACATACAGCTTCCAGATTAACTGATTTGATCTTCATATATATTTCCTTTCAACTACCATGCGACTTAATTCCATTACACATGTAACAAACATTATAGCATGGACTTGGCTATGAACCAAATGTAGTTGAAACATTTTTCATCCTAGTTCAATGGTGCCTGTGGAACCTGCCATGAATCAGCCTCTCTGTCGTAATCCTTGGCCTGCTCCTCATTTCCTATCGCTCTGTAACACTCAGCAATAGCACGTCTTGGCATATCTCCGCTCCTATGGATATCGAGAATACTCTGCGTCTCATATCCTGCGTTAAAAAACCATACTATAGCTTCATCATAATCGCCCTTTTCCTGATAGAACTTACCCAGCTCGTAGCACACTTCACTACTGGTCTCTGTAATAACATCCTTTAGTACGAATTTTAAGAGCATTTCAATATCGTGCTCCAGAATTGCTATATGTGTCAGGATTACAGAAGCTTCCTTAATTTCATCAGTGCTCCTAGTAGTATCCAAAGTAGATTCAATAAAAAACTTTTTGGCCAGAATGAAATCCTCATCCGATCCGGCCATCAATAGCTCTCTTGCATACATCATGTGAAGTCTTCTGGATAAGCGGTGTCCGTTATCAATTGCTCTTCTAAAACTTGCAAGGTCACGTTCTGTATGGCTTTCCTTAGGCATATGTATGATTTCTACATCCGAATCACATACAGTTGGCTGTAATTTGACCTGCTCATGTATAGGATCACACCATAAAAAATGTCTGATACGCCTGAACAGCTTAGGTCTCAGTTCTCTATCATAGTTATATACAGATCTGGAAGACAGCTGATTGGTATAATACATCTGAACGATATCAATATCGAGCTCATCAATATCTTCTTTGAGCTTTATGAATCTCTCCTGATTTTCTTCATCGATTACTTCATCAGCATCTGCAGAATATATGAAATCGCATGTTGCCTTGCTAAATGAATAGTTCCTGGCAGCTGAGAAATCATTGATCCATTCAAATTCATAGACTTTTGCTCCATAGCTTTTGGCTACTTCTATAGTCTTATCAGTTGAACCGGTATCAACAACAATCATCTCATCCACGATGTCTTTGAAGCCTTCAAGGCATCTTCCAAGGATATCCTCTTCATTTTTTACGATCATACATAAGCTTATTGTAATCATTACTATTCCCTCATGCTTTCTCACAATGTATTCAGGCCATGACATAATTCAAGTAATTTACATCAAACTACATGCTATATTAATCGTAACCTTAATTAAGTGAAAATTCAATCACTTTTTAGATAATCACTTTATTCAAAAAATTACCATTTATTTATGATATGATGATAAGGTCAAAAGGTCATAATACTATTATGCTTGCATAATCGCATCATGACTAAAACATACACTACGAAGGTACTTGCTTATGCATAAAATATGTTGGGGTTATAAAAAAAGATTATTAAAAAAAGCTGTTACTCTTTCGCTTGTGACAGCTATGTCCATATCATTCACAGGATGCAATAATGAGGCAGAAAGTACTGGAAGCGTAGCTGAATTATCTGCTACAAAAGAAGTATCAGACTCTACTACAGATTCATCCGAAACCACTGATTCTTTTATCCCAGATGAGACTATGATAGCTTCAGAGCTGACAGACGCCGCAGCAGATCTAGCTCAGGCAGCAGCATCCCTTGAAGTGTCACCTAATATAAATGAGACTCTTAGCGTTCCTACTTATATTACCAAGGTCGATGATACCTGGTTCATTGTAGACTGTTATCACAATCAGGTTATCTACAATACCGAGCTCTCAGACTCCCTCTATGACTGGAAGGTCTTAACAAACGACTGTATCCAGCCTCACACAATTGCAAGTGACGGGCAGGTCTATCTCATAGATGATACCGAGAATAACAGGGTTCTTATTTTTGAAAAAAGTGATGACAAATTCGTACATACCCAGACCTTTAATAACATTGGCTCAAGACCTCATTACGTAATATATAACGAATCCAACAAGACTTTCTATGTGTGGAGTTCCACTACAGGTGAGATGTATTTATTCAGGCACAGCGATGATGATACCAGAATGTATCTGACAGAAACTCTCAGCATCCCTGAACTAAACGGAATCTACGTAAGGTCATTTACCCTGATGGGAGACAAAATAATATTTGTATCCGGTGTAAGCGGATCAGAAATAACTCCAAAGGTCCTCGTATGCAGCCTGAACAACTTAGAAATTCAGGAAGAGTACACAATTCCATCAGAACTTGCCGGCATGGTACAAATAACTCCAATAGGTAATAAGCTCTATGTAACCGTATCCACCGACAGCACAGGCAATCAGGACTACGCAACCATAGTCCGCACCGATTCCCTAAAGGATCTGTCCTCCGGCACCTACGAAGACATCTACTCTACCTACTTTGCAGGAGGCGGAACCCCCTACTACATCACAAACGTAGACGGCACCTACTACCTAACTGAGCACCGCCTCACCGACCACTCCATATGGAGTTTCACCGTAGACGACACCGACACCATCTCAAGCGTAACAACCGTCTACCCACATGAATAACGAGGCAATAAAAGTCCCCACACCCCTCCATGCGATAAAACAGTCATCTACTCGCTTTACGCCTCAGAACATTCCGGGGGATGGGGATTTTTATTTCATCAACTCCTTCATTTCGTTGTAGTCGGTCGTTGTTGCGGCGGCGGTGGTGTCGTAGCGGGCACGTTCGTACAGCGTGCGGATGCGGGAGTCGCCGGCGTGGCCCATGGCGGTTAATTCGAGCTCTTCAGGTGTTTGGGACTTGCGGATGTCGGAACTCATTGGTTGAGAGTTTATGTACTTGATGTAGAGCCTTCGCATTCGCATTGATGGAGTGAAACGCTCGAAGATCTTTTCAGTGAATGATTTCTTGGAAGCGTTGTAGGCACCGGATTTCCTTTTTAATTCCTTTGGTCTTATGAACTCACGTTTCTCGCCTCTCTTACTACGACTATTAATATTAAATACCCTTATAAATTCCATTACGCCCTTGTATATGAGCCATAACAGAAATATTGCTACTGCTACACCTGCTGTGTACATAAGCGCATTCCAGATAGCTGTCATTACCGGGTTATCTTCGCCCTGATCCAGCATACCCTCTGGCATGGCCGCTCCACCTTGCGACAACTCTGGTTCGTAGCCGGACTCCTCCGACCTTGGCAGAAGAGAAAAAATAAATCTTAGAAACGCAATTATCTGCGCCTTAATCCAATCAATTATTCCCATATTCTTGTCATATATAATTATGCCCAGAACTGACAGCCCCATTATAAGCGTACATGGAGTAAGCATCAGAATGTTAATTCTCCTGATTGTATCAAATGGCACAGCATCCTTATTCTGGAACTGCACAAGTGACCTTGATACCTCCCTTGCATTGTAGTATATAAGACACAGAAACGTACTAATAGCCTGACCTGCAATCGCACACTTCTGAATAGTCATGTTAGATGCAAATAATCCAAGCAGAAATATCAGACCATAGAATATCATTATGAATATACTAGGATTAATTATCCTGATTCCATTTATCATTGCATAATATGACAGAAATATACCAAGCGCTACTACTATCATATCTGGCAGAAAAAAGCCTAATGCTCCCAGTACCGCAAGCATACAGATCACAAGCGCTACCTGCATCATGGTAAATCCTGCAAATCTTACTGCCTTTTCATGGATTATGTCCAAAGCTATACAAAAAGGCACTACCCATAAACATGACAACATAAGCCCCACTGATATTGGAGTGTAGAACAGCTTTATTACAAATACTACATAAAACATCATTATGCAGTTATTGATTACTCTTAGAACATTAAATGTCTTCTCATTGTTATTCATCATTCATGCACTATCCTGTAATAATCTATTTTGCTTCCATTTACTGCAAACTTATCAAGTCTTGCATCTTCCATACTGCGTGTCAGAGGACACAGCCACGTGATATGACCTGTATTGTCAGAGAGCCTTGCTATTGCTTCCTGAAACTCATCCCTCTGACTTGTTGAGATTACAACATAAGTTGTATCTTCATATCCTTTATCTGCAATTTCTCTTTCCACAACATCTATAAATGAAGACTTGTCCATTTTGAGATCTATTCTTGCAAGTGCCCTGTTACAGTTCTGAATATGACCCCTTGATGCACCTGCTTCCATCTCAACTATATCTCCGGTAATCAGATCCTTACCATTTGTACGGATTCCAACTGGAACCTGCCTCTTAATAAATTCATTTGCAAGAGTCACACATACTCTGATGCAGTCTTCTATTAAGTCTTCATCAAATAGAAATGCCGGCTCCTCAAGATTGACGAGTAGCATGACCTTCTGACTTGATGTATTTTCTCTAAGGTTTACCTTCAGGTCTCCTGTTCTGGCTGTTGCCTTCCAGTTAATACTGTTAAGTGTATCTCCCCTTACATACTCCCTGATTCCTCTAAAGGTAAAATTATCTTCATAGAGATTTTTCCTCGTAAGGACATCTCCCATAATCATCTCAAACGGAATCTCGAGCTTGGAAAGTGCTATCTGTCTTGGATACACGTACAGACATGTATTCTGGTTCTGATTCTCGTAATGGATACTACTGCTAAAAAGGTCATGCGCCACAAGGCTTGTACTCTGGATATCGTAGTATCCTCTTTTTTCACATTCTATCTTGAGCTGTCTTGTTACCTTCTCATAAGGCATCATGCTGAACACGTCGCTGACATTAGTCCTGTCTGAAACAGAGACGTTTGGAGTATCAATAAATCCGAGTCCATTTGCGGTCTGGAATCTCACCTGCAATATATGAAGCGGAATAATCTTGGCATTAGTTATCTCTTCTGAGAGATAGGTATAATCCCCTTCTACAACAGGTCTTTTGTCAAAAGACAAATCGACTTCCAATCCCTTATGCCACTTTTTAGAGAAAATAAATCCCTCAAGATAATAAAGCATTATAAGAACAACTGGTATTAGTATAATCTTAAGCATTGAAATCCTCTGTTGGCACCTCTACTGAATCTAATATACCTCTTATTATCTGTTCCTGTGATGTAGTTCCGGCAAAAGAGTGCGCAAGAATAAGCCTGTGCGCAAGAACTGGAACTGCAAGCTTCTTAATATCTTCTGGTGTTACATAATTTCTGCCATTTACACATGCCATTACTCTTGCACATTTATAGAGAGCAAGCGTTCCTCTTGGGCTTACGCCTGATGCAACGTCGCTGTGTTTTCTGGTAGCCATGATTATATCTGCTATGTACTTTTTAATATCGTTGCTCACCTTAACTTTCTCAGCCTCTGCAACGATTGCATTTATATCATCAACGTTTGCAACAGCGTTTATCTTGCCGAGCATATCTCCTTCGGCATTTTCAAATCGCTCCATAATTGCTATTTCTTCATTTATATCTGGGAATCCCATAGACAGCTTCATAACGAATCTATCAAGCTGAGCTTCTGGAAGAGGGAATGTACCTGATGTCTCGATTGGATTCTGAGTTGCAATTACATAGAACGGCTCAGGGAGCTTTCTTGTAACGCCATCTGATGTAACCTGTCTCTCCTCCATACATTCCAATAGACCGGACTGAGTTCTAGGTGTTGCCCTGTTAATCTCATCTGCTAGTAATATGTTAGTAAAAACAGGTCCCTTATTAAATTCGAACTCGCCTTTATTCTGCTTATATACACTGATACCAGTGATATCTGATGGTAATAAATCTGGTGTGAACTGGATTCGTCCAAAGTCCAGTTCCATACTCTTAGAAAGAGCCTTAGCCAGCATAGTCTTACCTGTTCCCGGAACGTCCTCTAAAAGGACATGTCCTCCTGCGAGAAAAGAGATAACTGCAAGCTCTACAGTTTCATTTTTGCCCACAATTACCTTACCCACGTTCTCAGTAATCTTACCAAAAATTTCTAGTGCGCCCATGATGTAACCCTCCAACAAATTATAAATGCTCTACTTAATAAAAAACCTTAATTATAAAAATTCTTAATAAGTCCCACTAATTATATTTAATCCCCATAGATAACAGAGATTGAATTAACCCCAAAAAGTCCTGATGCTGCGTTATTAACAAACCAGCCTGAATCATCCATAAGTCCCATACCATACATGGATTCATTTGCAACATCAACGTTTACATGAATTACAACATCTGAACCATCTTCTGCAAGTTCAAGAGTTGATAATATGTACATTCTGGCATTGTACAGATTCTGCATAGTACCTGTTCTAAGATCTGTAATTATCTTAGCTGAAAAACTCTTGTTGTAATCATTATATGTCTTCTTACCCTGAGATACACCGAAAATAATACTTGCACCAATTAACACTGTGCACGCTGCACAAACTATCTTCCCTGTGCCAACGCTTACGCTCTTACGGAGCCTTATTTCTCCAATATACTGTCCAAGGCACATAACCAGGAACATATACATGAGCCTTGCAAGTATCTCATAGCAGGCTGTTGTACGATAGTTCTTAAGTGAAGCCTCATGATAACCAAATATTACAGGGAACATTGTGAGGAACTGCATTGCAAATACTCCTGCCATGCAGATGATCATCCACTTATGTGTCATTCCGCTCTTTCTGATCTTAAGACCTGTATAAATACCAGCTGTTAAGATAACTGCCAGAACCAGCAAAAATAAAGGTCTCCTCAGGATGTATATTGTCTCTTCTCCATATACAACAAATGTATCCCTTATAGCATCCAGAACTGTCTCATGTCCTTCATTTACAACGGATGTTGCTCTTACATAATTACCAGGAGCTGCCACATTTATAAGCGCACCAACAAATGCTCCTATAAATGGAAGAGTCAGTATCCTGTCACTTTTTATAACATCAAAATCTATCAATATAATAGCCAGTAGAAATGCACAATTTGGTGATGTAACTTCCAGCGCTCCACCACTTGCAAGAAGCCCTGTTACAAAACCAGCTGCAAGTATCCACATTTTCTTTTTTTTAAGAGCCTCTTTATCCACAGTATCAACACTGCTCATCCTGATAGCTATGAGCATAAGTGATACAGTCAGGAACATAAATGACATCTCTACTGTGAAGTTAAGAGCACCTGTATACCAGAAAAAAAGCTCTCTTGCCTTATCAGTTCCTCTAAGTCCAAATGATGCAAAAGCGGCTGCGAACATAACTAATATCTTAAATGCCACAGGACTCTTGTAACATACGTTGTGAACCATATAGAACAGCGACAGGATATAAAAAAGCGCTATACATATCATTACAAAATGAAATCCCGTAAGTCCCCATACAGAATAAGGTCTGAGGAAATGAATCAGGAATGAAAAAAGATATGTACCCTGATTACTAAGTGCGTATGAATAAGTCTTGTGAAGCGCTCCTATAAAAGGATTGCTGTATGAATTGGCTGCGTCATTGGCACCAGCTTCAAAACTGTAATCATCCTCGCACAGGTATGTATATCCTGCTCCAATAACTACAGGAGCAACCATGAATACAATCATAAGTATGAGTACTATACTAAGGAGCTTAAGTCCTGTTTCCTTTTTTATTCCAAATTTTTTGACTCCAATTTTATTTCCAGTCTTATTTATATCCAAAGTCTTTTTTTCCATAACTATTAATCTTCCTCTATAAGTGACCAAGTGCCGTTATAATATTCGGCCTGAAGCACTTCACCATCAGCTCCCATTATATATAGCTGCAGTTCACTCTCATAATAATCTGTCATATCGAGCATGTTATTTTCTGTATCTCCGCCCAGATAAACCGCTCCAAAGTCATCAGCACTTACATATTCAAAATCTCCTATGAGTGCTGAGCTTCCAGTTTCATCAGTGTTTCCAACATATTCAAGAACCTGTGAATTAGTTGTATCTCTAATCATAAGATAAGGTCCGTTTCCATTTCCTGCTCCATCTATCACACTTGTGCCTGACAGGAGCTTAATGATCTTAAGAGCCTTTTCATCGTTGAATATCTTGGAGCTATTTTTTACATAGAGCACGATGCTTGCATTTGTATTATAGACTCTTCCAAGCTTGGCATACAGCTCATCTTCATCCATCATCTCTTTTAACTCAGTCTGGCTCCACTCAGATACGATTTCATCCCATTTAGAATATGCACTGTCGCCCTTATGATTTGTAAGGTCCCCTGTATCAGTCAAAAACTGCCCTATATATCTTGATATCTTGGTCATACCCAGCATATTCACGTGAGTATTGTCACTCATATCAACTGTCTTATCTATAACTGTTGTATCATCTAAGAGATTGAGGAATGTAAATCCTCTCTCCTCGGCTATCTGAGTTACTGTATTAACAGCCTGTACGTCCTGATCGTAAATAGTTGCCATAGGCATGAATGTGACAACGAGCTTGATGTCCCTGCTCTCGCACAGATCAATTATCTTATACAGATACTTAAGGCTCTCTGGTTCACCTTCAATTACCTGCGTCATATCATCTGGAGAGTACTGGGTTGGATCTACGAACTCTTCCCTTACTTCTGATCCAAGGTATTCATTTTCAAGATCTACGCTTGTATCCTCAGCCATGTTCTGCCATCTGTCATGATATAGAGTAAAGTCGCAGAGGAACTCCATCTTGGTCGCATTATCCTTAATCAGCTCATTAACTGTTTTGATCTTATTAACAGACAGTGGCCAGTAATCCATGCTGTTATGCAGAAGTGATACAGAATTTCTAAGTGTCTCTTCTGTCTCAGTCCCTGTCATCTCATCAACGTAGTGATAGTCTCTGTCAAGCGCCCATACATCTACGACTACATACTCAGGATCAGAATAGTCAAGCGCATTTACAAGCTGCGCATATGACTCCGGAATAACTCCGCCCGGCTGAGCCATGTTGTAGGATGTGATTCCAAACTCTGAATATAACAGAGATGGATTAACTGAGTTCAGCATATGTGATGAGCCAAAAAAGAGCACATCAACCTGGTCAGATACCTGTCCAAATGTAGTATATTTTTCAAAACTGTCTTTACTTTCAAGAAATTTGGCTGTGCCCGTAATGAGCACTCCTACTATAGCCCAGAAAGCAATTATTTTTACACCTTTATATACTTTGTTTTTCATAGTCTTCCTATTCTTATTTATCTTTATCAATCATTTTTTAGAAATTAGCATAAATAAAACTTGTTGAATCGTAGCCCTGTCCCCATACGCCGCACACTGCTATCAGCATAATTGCTGCTATATAAACAGGCCATCTGATCCAAAGTCTCTCTCCAGCAATCTTTTCAGAGATTCTGATTCCTCTGTAGTTAAGAATATCTACAACTATTACTCCCAGTATTCCAATGAAGGTAAGTACAACAGCAGGTGCTTCAACGCCCAGTGTGTACACTGTTCCGTCCATAAGATTTATGAGCTGCGGATGCATAAGTCCCTTCATCACAGCTATGATGTCCTTAAATTCAGTAACTCTGAAGAATATCCATGCAAAGTTTACAAGGCAGAATGTAAACAGTGTTGATATAATTGCTTCTCCAGCGCTTCCGCCTTCTCTTAAATGCAATAGTCTTCCGGTCTTTTCTCTTACAGGCTTTAATACCGCTCCAATTACCTGATACAGTCCATGCAGTCCGCCCCAGATTATGAAGTTGATTCCTGCTCCGTGCCACAGTCCGCTTACCATAAATACTATCATTACATTGATGTACTTTCTGACTGTGCCCTTTCTGTTACCACCAAGTGGAATATATAAGTAGTCCTTAAGCCATGAAGACAGTGACATGTGCCATCTTCTCCAGAACTCAGCTATTGACCTTGACAGATATGGAGTATTGAAGTTCTCAATTATTTCAAGGCCAAAAACCTTGCCAGCGCCCACTACTATATGCGTATATCCAGCAAAGTCAAAATATATCTGGAATGTATATAAGATAGATGCAAGTGCCAGAATGCTTCCAGAATACTTAGATGGTGAATCATAAACTGTTCCAACCATAATAGATATTCTGTCTGCCAGAACCAGCTTCATCACAAATCCCCAGAGCATACGTACAAATCCGTCTCTGATTCTGTCTATATCAAAGCGTATTTTTGCCATATTCTCTTCATCGAACTGTGGCAGAAGATGTCCTGCTCTCTCGATAGGACCTGATGTTACAGTTGGGAAAAAAGATAAGAAAAGTGCTACTTTAAAGAAATTCTTTTCAGCAGCTATTTTGCCCTTATAAATATCTGCAAGATAACTTATAGCCATAAATACATAGAATGAAAGTCCAATAGGTGCAAAGATACTTGTAAGTCTTCCTCCTGAAAAGAATCCAATATATTTAAAATATCCAAGTACCAAAACATTTATAAGTATTCCAGCTATAAACGCAGCTTTTTTATGCTGCTGCGCAGATAGCCCTGCTACATAAGTCACAACAATAAGTGCTCCCAGAACTATCAGATATCTGACATCCTGAAGAGCATAGAATAAAAGGCTCGCTGCCAACAATCCCAGATACCTGTATTTAGGACTTATCAAACTCGTAATTAATAATGTAATTAGTACAAACGCACAAAAAATAAATGATGCAACCTGCATATTATCCCTTTCTATTCAAGGAAGAATTTCCATCCCTGATTTATCCCCCTGAAATCTCTATATATACATTAATATGCCACATAATGAAGCGTATCTCCAATGAATACCATTTGCTCATCAGGTACCAGGCAGTCCCAGTCCTTATCCTTAAAATATTCATCATAGATAGCCATGTCCGAATCTGCTTTTTTCAGATTATCATTTCCACTAACGTATCTGATAAGACTGTAGGTTACGAGTCCAAGTGTCTTTTCATTTATAGCTCCCACATGGTAATGAACATTTGGATATGACTGTGTGTAGACACTGTCCTGATATGTAGCTATATATTTTATCTTATTACCTGTTTTATTTTCGTAATCTTCAATCGCATCTACAATGACCTTTGCATTCATTAGATCAATTTGATTGGACAGTCTCCTGTTCTGTGATATCATTGTGCAGCTAAATAGCTGTGCCATCAGATATATTCCAGTAAATAGACACAGCACATTAGTACCATAATCAAATTCGCATATATATTTAATAGCAATAAGTATCATTGCAACCTGTACTGTATAGAAATTATAAACAAGCCTTGGAGTCATACCAGTCTGAGTATCCTCCATCATATTAAGTGCAAATGCAAGAATGCTCAAAATGATATAAATGAAGATGTATTCTCCAATTGCAGCATAGTCTTTATTTTTGACCCCGTACATGATAACAAAAATAAATGGCAGAATTGTTAAAATAAGTGGCAAATATAATTTAGGCATAAGCCAAAGTCCACTTGATAAAAGAACCTTATAATCATGTATCATTATAAATAATCTGTTCTTAAAACCTGCAGTATCAATACTCCTAGTACTATCTTCAATTATTCCGATATGTTTTAATACGCTTGTAGACAGGATATTAACGACACCTATCAGCATAAGAGCTGCTATAGATACGAACTCTCTTATAAAGAGCTTTCCTGTAATTCTGTATCCACCTTCAATATAGATAAATGCAGCTATAACTATTGCCATTGTTATAAGGCTTGTCTGGTAGAACATGCATCCAAATACTGCAAAAAATATAAAGAAGAAATATTTCTTTTTGGAATAAAAATATATGCTAAGTCCAGCATTTAGAAATGCCATTCCAAATACGACAAACATCTCAGGGAACATCAGGAACTCGCAGCACAGTCCATTTACAACAAGTATGCTTGTAATGAATATAAAACCAAGTTTCATTAAATTATTAAGCTTCAGATATGGAAGAAATGATATCTGTGTCAGATATATATATAACGTCACACATACTACAAATACTGCCCATGAGAATTTGTAATAATCTGTAAGTAGTATTCCAAAACTGTACAACGATCTTGTCAGAAAATAATACATGTATCTTCCGTAAGTCAGAGCTGCATCAATATTTATCATTGGATTAATGAACTGAGTAAGTGTATCTGCACCAAAAGAAAATGCATAGAAACCTGCGAGCGCAGCAAATACTATTAGAAAGTCTATCCCTAGTAAAACGTATTTTTTCATACTTAATTTTTGTCCCCTTATAATACTCACCATTATTATTCAAAAAAACTGGATAATAATATTTCTCATAATTATCAATAATATAATGTAGATGTCAAAAGTACCTTTTGACATCTTATGATATACGAATTGCTCCATGA